>NZ_JBAGJZ010000004.1:0-238133 GCF_037034285.1 Streptomyces tyrfis
CCCCGCGGGGCCCGGGGGCGGGCCCCGGGCGCGGGCGGGGACGTCCACCGGCGGCCGACGCCGCTACTCGCAGCCGACGCCGTCGCCGTCCCGGTCGAGGTGGCGGCCGTAGCCGGGGTCCCCGGCGCGCACGGGCGCGGCGCCGGCCGCGCGGGCGGCGGCGCAGTTGGCGTAGTACACCGAGCCGCCCCCGCCACCGCCCCCGCCCGAGCCGGATCCCGAACCCGAGCCGGACCGATCGGACGCGCCCCCGTCCCCGGTCCGGGGCGTGACGGTCACCTCGACGGTCCTGGTCACCGTGACCGTCGGCGCCGGCTCCGGCGTCGGCGCCGACGGGGTCGCGGTCACCGTGGCCGTGGCGGTGACGGTCGCCGACGGCGCGGCGTGCGAGGCGGACGCGGGGGACGGCTTCTCCGCCCGGGCGGGCCCCGTCGTCCCGCCGATCCCCACGCCGGTGAGGAACAGCACGGCGGCGGACGGCAGCAGGACCCGCTTCCGCGTCCACTTCGGACGGGCGGCGGGGACAGCGGCGGGCCCGGACCGGAAGCCGCCGGACGGCGAGGGCGGCTGCCCCCAGGGCGGCTGGTGGTTCTGAGACATCTGTCCCCCCAGGTGTGGTTCGTGGAGACATGAACGTATCGGCGCGGGAACGTGCGCAGGAGCCACACCTTCCCTTGGTGATGGATTTGTGACAATGAAGTGAATGAAATGCGCCGTACGCTCGGCGGGCGATGGAAGCCGGGGTCCGGCGCCGACCCCCCGAGCCCGGCGGGGAAGCGGCTCCCGGTGGCCGGTTTCCCTGCTCCGGAGGTGTTTTGACATACCGTCACGCAAGAGCGGCCCGACCGGCCGCGACGGTACGCGGACCGGCCCGCGCACCGGGAGCCGGTCCGGCGCGCATCCGGCGGTTCCTTTCGGGTAACAGCATCGCCACAGCCGGGTTTTCGCGGCAGGGTGTTGCGGGCAAGCCACAGGGGGCTACGGAGGAGGGGGAACCGTGATCGTCTGGATCAACGGTGCGTTCGGTGCGGGGAAGACGAGCGCCGCGCGCGAGCTGGTCGAGCTGATTCCGAACAGCACCTTCTACGATCCCGAGCTGATCGGCGCGGGGCTGCGGTACCTGCTGCCCCAGAAGAAGCTCGACGAGGTCACGGACTTCCAGGACCTGCCGATCTGGCGGCGGTTGGTGGTGGACACCGCCGCGGCCCTGCTGGCCGAGGTGTCCGGCGTGCTGGTGGTGCCGATGACGCTGCTGCGGCAGGAGTACCGCGACGAGATCTTCGGCGGACTCGCCTCCCGGCGCATTCCGGTGCGCCATGTGCTGCTCGCACCCGAGGAAACGATCCTGCGCGAACGCATCTCCGGCCGGGCGGAGGTCCCCGACGACCCCGAACACAGCGAGCGGATCCGCCAATGGGCCTACGAGCACATCGGCCCCTACCGGGCGGCGCTCGACTGGCTCACCCAGGACGCCCACACCATCGACACCAGTGCGCTCACCCCCTACGAGACGGCCGAGCGGATAGCCGAGGCGGTGCGCACCGGAGCGGCCACCGCCTGCGAGATCGTGCAGACGCCCGCCCCGACCGCCGAGACCGTCGCCGCCGGCGTGCTGCTCTTCGACGAGCACGACCGGGTGCTGCTCGTCGACCCGACGTACAAGCCGGGCTGGGAGTTCCCCGGCGGGGTGGTCGAGGCCGGCGAGGCCCCGGCCCGGGCCGGGATCCGCGAGGTGGCCGAGGAGATAGGGATCCGCCTCGACCGGGTGCCCAGGCTCCTGGTGGTCGACTGGGAGGCGCCCGAACCGCCCGGCTACGGGGGGCTCAGGATGCTCTTCGACGGCGGACTGCTGCCCGGCGCGGAGGCGCGACGGCTGTCGCTGCCGGACGCGGAGCTGCGCGGCTGGCGGTTCGTCACCGAGGAGGAGGCCGCCACCATGCTGCCGCCGAACCGGTACGCGAGACTGCGGTGGGCGCTGCGCGCCCGCGAGCGGTCCACCGTGTTCAACCTGGAGGCCGGGGTCCCGGTCGGCTGAGGCGCGCACGGCGCGGCCCCGAGGGAGCGGCCCCGCGGCACGCGGCCGCGGGAAAGCGGCCCCGGGGCCCGAAAGCCGGCGGGGCCGCAGCCTCCCCTGATGTGGGGTCAGTTCTGCTTGGACTCCGCGTAGTTGCGCAGGAACAGGGCCTCGGTCAGCGACAGGCGCTCCAGCTCCTCGGGCGACACGCTCTCGTTCACCGCGTGGATCTGCGCCTCCGGTTCGCTCAGCCCGATGAGCAGGATCTCGGCGTCCGGGTAGAGGGCGGCGAGGGTGTTGCAGAGCGGGATCGAGCCGCCCATCCCGGACGTCTGCATCGACTCGCCCGGGTACGCGGCCTCCATGGCCCGGGCCATCGACGTGTACGCGGGGCTGGAGGTGTCCGCCCGGAACGGCTGGCCCTGGCCGACCTGCTCCACCGACACCCTGGCTCCCCACGGAGTGTGCGCCTGGAGGTGCGCGGTCAGCAGCTCGGTCGCCTCGGCGGCGTCCTGCCCCGGCGGCACCCGCAGGCTGATCTGGGCGCGGGCGCTCGCCTGGAGCGAGGGGGTGGCGCCGACCACCGGCGGGCAGTCGATGCCGATGACGGTGACGGCGGGCCGGGCCCAGATCCGGTCGGCGACCGTGCCCGTGCCGATCAGCCCGACGCCGTCGAGGACCTTCGCGTCCTTGCGGAACTCTGCCTCCGGGTACTGGAGTCCGTCCCACTCCGTGTCCGCGGTGAGCCCGTCGACGGTGGTGCTGCCGTCCTCGGCGCGCAGCGACGCCAGCAGCTGGATCATCGCCGCCAGCGCGTCCGGGGCGGCGCCGCCGAACTGCCCGGAGTGCAGGTTCCCTTCGAGGGTGTCGAGGGTGACCCGCAGCATCGTCATGCCGCGCAGGGTGGCGGTGACCGTCGGCAGTCCGACGCGGAAGTTGCCGGTGTCGCCGATGACGATCGTGTCGGCGGCGAGCAGTCCGGGGTGCGCCTCGGCGTACCGTTCCAGGCCGCCGGTGCCCTGCTCCTCGGAGCCCTCCGCGATCACCTTGACCGAGACGGGCACGCCGCCGTGGGCCTTGAGGGCGCGCAGCGCGAGGAGGTGCATGACGAGGCCGCCCTTGCAGTCGGCCGCGCCGCGGCCGAACCAGCGGCCGTCCCGCTCGGTCAGCTCGAACGGCGGGGAGAGCCAGGCGGACTCGTCGAGCGGCGGCTGCACGTCGTAGTGCGCGTAGAGGAGTACGGTCGGGGCGCCGGCCGGCCCCGGCAGGAAGCCGTACACCGACTGCGTTCCGTCGGGGGTGTCGAGCAGGGCGACGTCCTGGAAGTCCTCGGCGCGCAGTGCGTCGGCGACCCAGTTCGCGGCGGCCTCGCACTCGCTCCTCGGGAACTGCGCGGGGTCCGCCACCGACTGGAAGGCCACCAGCTCGGTCAGCTCCGCCTTGGCACGGGGCATCAGCGAGGCGATGGTCTCGGCGATCGGACGGGCGGTCATGGGCACGCTCCTCGTGGGTGCGACGTTATGGGTACGAATCCGGGCGCACGCGCACCGGGGACGCGGTGTGCGCGCGGAGCGAACGCACGGTCGATCCTCCCACAGAGGGGGCCGGGACGGGCGAGCCGTAGGATGCCGTGAGCAGCATGGGCCATTGGTGGGATCGGGAGCAGAAGCACATCGTGAGCAGCGAGAACGCAGACGCCGGGCATGAGCGCGAAGAGTCGACCGTCTGGGACGTCGTCGTAGTCGGTGGTGGACCGGCCGGAGCTTCCGCGGCGTACGCGGCGGCGGTCGCGGGCCGACGGGTCCTGCTCCTGGAGAGGGCCGAACTGCCGCGCTACAAGACGTGCGGCGGCGGGATCATCGGATTCTCGCGGGACTCGCTGCCGCCCGGATTCGAACTGCCGCTGCGCGACCGGGTCCACGCGGTCACGTTCTCGCTCAACGGCAGGCTGGCGCGGACCCGCCGCTCCAAGCGGATGCTGTTCGGGCTCGTCAACCGCCCCGAGTTCGACTCCAGGCTGGTGGAGGAGGCGCAGAAGGCGGGCGCCGAACTCCGTACCGGTGTCGCCGTGACGCGGGTCGAGCAGCACGGCCCCGCGGTGCCGGACCGGCGCACCGTCGCCGTGGTGCTCTCCGGCGGTGAGACCGTCCTGGCCCGTGCGGTCGTGGGCGCCGACGGCAGCGCGGGACGCATAGGAGCCCATGTAGGGGTGAAGCTGGACCAGGTGGACCTCGGCCTGGAGGCGGAGATCCCGGTCCCGGAGACGGTCGCGGAGGACTGGGCGGGGCGGGTGCTCATCGACTGGGGCCCCCTGCCCGGGAGTTACGGCTGGGTGTTCCCCAAGGGCGACACCCTCACCGTCGGTGTGATCTCGGCGCGCGGAGACGGCGCGGGGACCAAGCGGTATCTGGAGGACTTCGTCGCCCGGCTCGGGCTCGCCGGCTTCGAGCCGAAGATCTCCTCCGGGCACCTGACGCGCTGTCGCAGCGACGACTCGCCGCTGTCGCGCGGCCGGGTGCTGGTGTGCGGCGACGCGGCGGGGCTGCTGGAGCCGTGGACCCGCGAGGGCATCTCCTTCGCGCTGCGCTCGGGGCGGCTCGCGGGCGAGTGGGCGGTGCGGATCGCGGAGTCGCACGACGCGGTGGACGCGCGGCGCCAGGCGCTCAACTACGCCTTCGCCATCAAGGCGGGACTGGGCGTCGAGATGGGCGTCGGCCGCCGCATGCTGAAGATGTTCGAGCGCCGACCGGGCCTGCTGCACGCGGTGCTGACGGGTTTCCGCCCGGCCTGGAACGCGTTCGCCGGGATCACCAGGGGAACGACCTCGCTGGCCGAGCTCGTCCGGACGCACCCGCTGGCGCAGCGCGCGCTGTCGATGATGGACCGATAGGCGACGGACCGGTAGGCCGGTCGGACGGGCCCGTCCCCCGCGTTCCACGCCCCGCGTTCCACGCCCCGGGGTCGCGTCCCGACCGCGGACGGGGGCGCCGCCCCGGCGTGCGGAGGCCGGGGGCGGATCCCGGTGCCCGGGACCGACGGGGAGCGGGGAGGCCGCACGGTCAGCTCTCGACGGTGATCCGGAAGACGGGGTGGTCGGGGCAGGCGGCCAGGAGTTCGGCGTCCGTGGACTTTGCCGTGACGCCCCGGAAGAACTGGTCGACCTGCCAGCCCCACCGCTGCAGATAGGCGCGGACGACCGCCGCCTTCTGCGCGTCGTCCGCGATCTCCACGGCGGAGAAGGCGCGGACCCTGCGGCCCACCCGCAGCTCGCCGCTGCCGGCGGCCCGCATGTTGCGCACCCACTGCGAGTGACCCCGCGCGGAGACCAGGTACTGCGCCCCCTCATAGGTGTGGGGGTTCACGGGGATGCGCTGCATCTGCCCGCTTTTGCGCCCCCGCACCGACAGCTCCGCGGAGCCGCCGAGGCTGATGCCGCGCCGGGCCAGCCAGCCGACGACGCCGTTCATCCGGTTGTTGAGACGGCTGCCCCGAAGGTAGTACGGCTGCGACACGGTGACTCCCCATTACCTTTGTGAGAGCGGTGCTCTCGCTTGAGATCAGTGTGCACGGATCGCTGCTCAGAAGCAAGAGCAGTGCTCTCAATGTTGGTCGGTGCTCTCCTTCCGTGGCAGACTGAGGCCATGAGCACTGTCCGAGGAGCCAGGGAACGGGCCCGCGTCGAGGTCACCGCCGCCATCAAGGAGGAGGCGAAGAGGCAACTCGCCGCCGAGGGCGCGGCCAAGCTCTCGCTGCGCGCCGTCGCCAGGAAGCTGGGCATGGCGTCCTCCGCGCTCTACCGCTACTTCCCGAGCCGCGACGATCTGCTCACGGCGCTGATCATCGACGCGTACGACGCCCTCGGGGAGTGCGCCGAGGCCGCCCACCGGGCCGCCCGTGCCGAAGCCGCCCCCCATCTCGCGCGCTGGACCGCCGTCGCCTGTGCCGTACGCGACTGGGCCCTGGCCCACCCGCACGAGTACGCGCTGATCTACGGCTCGCCCGTGCCCGGCTACACCGCGCCGCAGCTGACGATCGGTCCGGCGGCCCGCGTCGGCCTCGTCCTGATCTCCCTCGTCGGCGACGCCTGTCGCGAGGACGGCCTCGCCGTCCCGCCGCTCACCGACGAACTGCGTGCCGAGGCCGAGCGGCTCACCGCCCAGCTCGCCCCCGAGCTGCCGCCGGGCGCCGTCGCGCCGCTGATCGCCGCGTGGTCGCAGTTGTTCGGGCTGATCTCCTTCGAGGTCTTCGGCCAGTTCAACCGCGTGGTCGAGGCGAGGGACGACTTCTTCCGGGCGGCCGTCGCCGAACTGGCGCGCACGGTGGGCCTGCTCGGGCCGCGCGGCGACCGCCCGCCCTCGACCCGCCGTTGATCGCGGTTCCGGTACGAGCGGGGCGCGCCGACGCACCGGGTGGGCATCGCGAGCTGTTCCGGGCCCGGCGCGCCGCGCTCGCCCCCTTGTGCCGGGGCCGTGCGGCATGACGGCCCGCCCGTGCCGGCCGATCGGCCCGGCCCGTCGCCGGTCCGCGGACCGGCCGCCGCATCGCGGGCGAACGCACGGATCGGCACCCTCCGCGGGCGGCCGACGTGGGCGACCGCCTGTCGGTTGGGCTTGTTCGTGCCCGGCCCCGTGGGGGATCTTTGACCCCGGCCGCGACCGGACCGGTGACCGATCTCGGGAGCGTGGGAGGGCGTGGGGGCGTGGGGCGCGGCGAGTCGACGGGCGCAGGGCCTGCCGCCCCGACGGTCTCCGCGGCCCGGTACGCCGTCAGGACCAGGCGATCCCGGAGTTCTCGCGCCAGATCCGGGCCGGCTCCGGGTCCCCCGTCACGGCGAGCGCCGTGAACGGCAGCCGGTTCCACGGCGTCAGATGGAGCTGCTCCGCCGTCCCGCTCGACTCGCGGTCGGCATCCGGCACTTCGGACGAGGGCTCGGCGCGCGGGAGCTGCGGCGGCCCGGCCGACAGCCGTACCGTCCAGCGGGCGCCGGTGTCCGTCGCGCGCAGCCGTAGACGACGTGGCACCGCCGAGCGCACCTTGCTCCGCTCGGAGAAGCGGAAGCGGTCCAGCGGTTCGTCGACGCCGTCCGCCGCGCGGTCCGCCGCCGGCAGTTCTCCGCCGCGAGCCGATTCCGCGTCCACCCGGTGAATCGTGGTCACCACGCCGGTGTGCCGGAGCAGGCCACGCGCCTGCGGGCCCGGGCAGGTCGGCACCGCCGCCGTGGTTCCCGCCGCGCGGGCGGCGCTCGACAGCAGGAGCCCTTCGACGGCGAGGGCCTCGATGCGGCCGGTGGTCTCGATGGCTTCGATTCTGCCGGTGCCGGTGCCGGTGCCGGTGCCGACGGGAGCGTCAGCGGCCGTGGCGGGCCCGTGGTTCCACCGCGGTGGGGGGAGCCGGTGTGAAGGGGAGCGGGCCGGGCGCGGCCGCAGGGTATGCGCGGTGCCTCACCGGCGGCGTCGGCGGCACGCCCGGACCATGGGAGACTCGCCCCCATGAACGGCAAGGTGACCACACCCCGGACGAAGCTGGAGAGGGGCCGCGGTGCGCTCGGCCCCGCGCTGGAACTGGTCCACACCGGCCGCGCGCCCACCCGCGCCGTCCTCACCTCCGAACTCGGCGTCACCCGCGCGACGGCCGGCGCGGTCGCCTCGGAACTGGAGGCCCTCGGCCTGATCCAGGTCGACTCCCGGCCGGGATCCGCCGCCGGATCCCAGGGCCGCCCCTCGCACCGGCTGGCCATCCGGGAGTCCGGACCGGTCGCCGTCGCCGCACAGGTGCACGCCGACGGGTACCGGGCCGCGCTCGTCGGGCTCGGCGGGCGGATCGTCGCCACCGCCCCCGGATGCGTCACCGTCACGGCGGACCCGGCGCAGGTCATCGGCGAGGTGGTCGACGACTGCGCCCGCCTGCTGCGGGACAGCGGACGACGCTGCGTCGGAGCGGGGCTCGCCGTTCCGTCGGCCGTCGCCGAACCCGAGGGCACCGCCCTCAATCCGCTGCACATCGCCTGGCCCGCGGGTGCCCCGGTGCGCGAGATCTTCACCGCCCAGGTGCGGGCGGCGGGCATCTCGGGGCCCGTGTTCAGCGGGAACGACGTCAACCTCGCCGCGCTCGCCGAACACCGGCACGGGGCCGGACGCGGCGCCCGGCACCTGCTCTGCGTGGCCACCGGGCACCGCGGCGTGGGCGGCGCGCTCGTCCTCGACGGCCGTCTGCACACGGGGAGTTCGGGTCTCGCGCTGGAGGTCGGGCATGTCACGGTGAACCCCGCCGGCCGCCCGTGCCACTGCGGCGGCCGCGGCTGTCTGGACGTCGAGACCGATCCGCTGGCCTTTCTGCTCTCGGCCCGCCGCGAACCGGGCCCGGAGGAGTCACTCCTCAAGCAGGCCGGGGATCTGCTGCGCACGGAGTACGACGACCCGGCGGTGCGGGGGGCGGCAGAGGAGCTGATCGACCGGCTCGGTCTCGGGCTCGCCGGCCTCGTCAACATCCTCAACCCGGACCGCATCATCCTCGGCGGACTGCACCGCGCCCTGCTCGACGCCGACCCGGAACGGCTGCGCGCGGTGGTGGCCGACCGCAGCCTGTGGGGGCGCAGCGGCAGCGTCCCGATCCTGCCCTGCACCCTGGATTACAACAGCCTGGTGGGCGCGGCGGAACTCGCCTGGCAGCCCGTGCTCGACGACCCGCTGGCCGCGCTGGCCTGAGGCCGGTCGGCCGCCCGCCGTGCCCGGTCCCAGACCACGCCAGGCCCGGGACCACGCCCGGCCTCAGGCCGTCGACGGCCCGGCGGGCGCGTGCCAGGCGAGCGCCCGGGCCGGGTTGCCCACCAGGATCTCCTCCACCGTCTCGTCGCCCAGAGCCAGTTCCAGCCGGGGGCGCAGGCGGCGCAGCAGATACGGCATGCCCGGGGTCCCGGGCACCGTCGTGTCGCCGCCCAGGAGCAGCTGCCCGCCGAAACCGGCTTCGGCGAGCGCGGCCAGTTGCCCGGGCAGCCGCCAGTCCGTCGCATGATGGGCCCGTGACGGGCCGTCGAACGCCAGGAACGCTCCCGCCCGGGCCGCCTCGCGCTGCACCACCTCGTCCGGCGCCCGGCCCAGGTGACCGAGGATCACCTTGTGCGGGGCGACCCCCGCCTCCCCGCACAGCAGATCCAGCACGTCGAGTGCCGCCGTGCCCAGCTCCAGGTGCACGGCGATCGGCGCGCCCGTGCGATGCTGGGCCTCGGCCGCGGCCGTCATCGTGGACCGGGCGTGGGCGTCGAGGCCGTGGAACGCCCCGGCGACCTTGATCAGACCCGCGCGCACGCCCGTGCCGCCGATGCCCTCGGTCAGCTCCGCGACGAAGAGTTCCGCGAGGCGGCCGCGGAGCCGGCCGAGCGCCTCCCCGGAGTAGTGGGCCGCCTGATGCAGGCCGGTCGCCGCCACCACATGCGTGCCCGTCGAACGGGCCAGCGCCGCCAGATCCCCGGCCCGGCGGCCCATCCCGTACGGAGTCCACTGCACCACCGTCCGGCCGCCCAGCGCGCCGAAGGCGCGCAGCCGCTCCGCAGCCGGCCCGGCGTCGTCCAGTTCCCGCCCCGGAAGGAGCGGACTGCGCAGGAAGAGGTGGTCATGGGCGTCGCAGATCCCCAATTCCGCGGCCGGGACGTCTCCGAGCACCGTGCGCACGGCCGCTACCACTGCGGTCCCCTTCCGGACCGCTCCCGCTCCGGGTCGCGGGGCGCGAGCAGGGAGAGCAGCCCGCGGACGCCCGCGTCGAAGGCATCCGTCGAACCGGAGGCGCGGGCCAGCACATAGCCGCCCTGCACGGTCGCGACGACCGCCGCCGCCACGTCCTCGGGATCCAGGGCGGGCGCGAACTCGCCCCGGTCCACCCCCTCCCGGACGATCCCGGCGAGCCGGGCGCGCAGCCAGCCCAGCGTCTCGTCGACCGGCGCGCGCAACGCCTCACTGGCGACGACCTCTGGATCCATCGTCAGCCGGCCGACCGGGCAGCCGCGCAGCACGTCGCGCTCCCGCAGCAGGTATGCCGAGATCCGCTCGTAGGCCGTGCCCGGACCGTCCAGCAGGCTTCCGGCCGTCTCCCGCATCCGCTCCGCCGTGCGGCGGATCGCCGCCAGCGCCAGATCGGGCTTGCCCGCGAAGTGGTGGTACATGCTGCCCTGGCCCGCGCCCGCGCGCCGCTGGACGGCGCTCGGGCTGGTGCCCACGTAGCCGCGCTCCCACAGGAGTTCCCGCGTGGCCTCGATCAGCCGGTCCGAAGTGCTCATGCGGAGAATGTACATACTGGTAGGTACAGAATCCAGCGAGCTGTGTGCGACCTGCGTGGTGAGCCGTGTGCGCCGCGGCGGGGCGGGCCCCGCCCGTCGTCGCGGCGGCGCGCGGGACGCGGCACGCGGTCAAGTCGTACGCCGTGTCCGGGTCGCTACCCGATCAGCGCCGACCGCACGAAGGAGGGGCCCGGGCCCGCCGGGTACATGAGGGCGTCCGGCTCGAACGGCCCGTCCGTGGTCGCCCCGTACACCGGGCCGTGCGTGCGCACGGCGAACCGCGGGGGCGCCGGAAGCGTGAACCAGACGACCTTCCCGGCCCCGCCGCTGGGGCGGACGCCCCAGCTCTCGCTGACGGCGGCGATCAGCGCGAGTCCGCGCCCCGACGTGCTGGACGCGCCGGCCGCGCGCACCGTCGGCAGCCGGGGGTCGTGGTCGTGGACCGACACCATCAGCCGTTCGAGCAGCAGCTCGACCTCGACGGTGCACGACTTGTCCGGCTGGGCATGCCGGTGGACGTTGGTCAGGAGTTCGGTGACGCCCAGCGCCGCATGGTCGATCAAGGGATCGAGATGCCAGTAGCGGAGCTGCGCCGAAATGATTCTGCGGACCTGACCGATCCGCGACGGCAGGGCCTGGAGCTCCACCGTGCAGTGCCTGCTTGGCTCGCTGATCACGGCTGCGACTCCCCGAAATAGGTCCGGAAGAAGACGGAGGAACGGATGCAGCAGACGGCCGGCTGCTGATCCCTGACCGGCGGAGAAGACCGCAGTGTCACCGCCGGTGAACCATGAGTGACGTGTGACCAATGTCGCCCAGGGGACACGGGCCCGCAACTCGCGGAGTGCCGACGGCGCCGCTCGCCTCGGACCGGCCCGCCCTCGGACCGGCCCGCGTCAGATCATCCGGCCGCCCGCGCTGTGCAGCGTCTCCAGGAACCTGCGGGCCGGGCCCGAACGGTCCGGGCCGTGGTTGCGCTGTCCCATCGTCAGCCGGTAGCGCGTCCCGTTGAGCCGGGCCACGGCCGCGCCGGTCCCGGCGAACCACGGCCTGCCCGCGCTCACCGCTCCCACCGGGGCGCTGTCGATCTCCCGGCCGTAGCTGGTCAGCAGCGCCAGCCTGCCGTCCTTGACGACCACCTGCCCGGCCCTGGTGAGCGACCGGGCCCACCGCTCGATGCGCACCCCCGTCGCGCTGAACTCCGCCTCCTGCATGGCTGCTTCGCCCCCTTCGTGACATTCCTGAAGGGCAGTCTGCACAAGCCGGGAGCATCGCGCCAGGTCGCGTTCCGGCGCACGGGTGCGCCCCCGCCGCGCGTCCACGCCAAGCCAGGGCTATGGCTGATCAAAGGAAACGTTTATGCAGGTGGGGGGAATATCGTGGGCGGTGAGGCGTCCGGTGACACGAGAAGGAGCGCGCCATGGACACGGTTCAGCGAGGACACGACGGCCCGGCCGCGACGACCGCCGACATCGACCGTTCGGACCCCGGATACCGGGCCTGGCTCAAGGAGGCCGTGCGCAAGGTCCAGGCGGACGCCAACCGCTCCGCCGACACCCACCTGCTGCGCTTCCCGCTCCCGGAGAGCTGGGGCATCGACCTCTACCTCAAGGACGAGTCGACGCACCCCACCGGCAGCCTCAAGCACCGGCTGGCCCGCTCGCTCTTCCTCTACGGGCTCTGCAACGGCTGGATCCGGCCCGGCAAGCCCGTGATCGAGGCGTCCAGCGGTTCCACGGCCGTCTCGGAGGCGTACTTCGCCAAGCTGATCGGGGTGCCGTTCATCGCAGTGATGCCCCGCACCACCAGCCCGGAGAAGTGCCGGCTGATCGAATTCCACGGCGGCCGCTGCCACTTCGTGGACGACTCCCGCAAGATGTACGAGGAGTCCGCCACGCTCGCCGCCGAAACCGGCGGCCATTACATGGACCAGTTCACCTACGCCGAACGGGCCACCGACTGGCGCGGCAACAACAACATCGCCGAGTCGATCTACCAGCAGCTGAGGCTGGAACGCTATCCGGAGCCGACGTGGATCGTCGCCACCGCCGGCACGGGCGGCACCTCGGCGACCATCGCCCGCTACGTGCACTACATGCAGTACGACACCCGGATCTGCGTGCCCGACCCGGAGAACTCCTGTTTCTTCGACGGCTGGACCCGGCACGACCCCCAGGCCACCAGCGACTGCGGCTCCCGGATCGAGGGGATCGGCAGGCCCCGGATGGAGCCGAGCTTCGTGCCCGGGGCGATCGACCGGATGATGAAGGTGCCGGACGCGGCAAGCGTCGCCGCCGTGCGAGCCCTGGAGAAGGCCATCGGCCGCAAGGCGGGCGGCTCCACCGGCACCGGACTGTGGAGCGCGTTCAAGCTGGTCGCCGAGATGGTCGCGGAGGGCGCCACCGGCAGCGTCGTCACCCTGATCTGCGACCCCGGCGACCGCTATCTCGACAAGTACTACTCCGACGAATGGCTCGCCGGGCAGGGGCTGGACATCGCCCCGTACGCGGAGACCGTCGACTCCTTCCTGAGCGGCGGCGAATGGGCCGGGTAGCCCGTAAGGAGCGGGGCGCCGGGCCCGGCCGGTCTCAGGCCGCGGGCCCGGCCAGCCGCCCGTCGAGACCGCGCACCGCGTCCCGGAACGCCCGGCCCATCCCGGAGCGGCCCAGCCGCAGGGCGAACCGGAAGGGCCCGGAACCGTCCGCGGCGAACGTCCAGCGCACCCGCGTCCCGGTCCCGGCCGGAGTCAGCCGCCACTCCTCCACCAGGGACCGCACGCCCGGGGCGCCGGCCTCGTCGACCCGGTAGGCGTACCGCTCGCCGGGCTCCGCCGCGATGACCGTCTCGCGCAGGACCGCGCCGCCCCGGAGCCGGACCTCGCGCCCCGCGCCCCCCGCCGTCGGCCGGGCCGCCGTGACCGCGCGGAACCACTGCGGCCAGCCCGCCACGTCGTCGGCGAGAGCACGGTAGACGTCCCCGGGCGGCGCGGACATCTCGGCGGCGAACACCAGGCGCAGGGGAGCGGACTCGACGAAGTCGATTCCCACGGAACGGAGTCGGCGTGACACGGGCGCACCTCCGTGCGGTCGGCGGCGGACGGGAACGGCGCACACCATATCTGGCGCTCCGTCAGATGTCTTCGCCCGCAGCGGATTCAGGGACCGGAGTGGATTCAGGGTTTGGAGCGGCACGGGAGCGGGCGCGCGGCGGCGGTGGCGATGTTGCGGGCCATGCCGCCGAACACCACCGCGTGGAACGGCCACACGCTCCACCAGTAGAGGTGTCCGAGCAGCCCGCGCGGATGGAACAGCGCGCGCTGCCGGTAGACCGTCCGCCCCCGCCCGTCACGGGCCACCGACAGTTCGAGCCAGGCCGGACCGGGCAGCCGCATCTCCGCCCGCAGCCGCAGCAGCTCGCCCGGCACGATCTCCTCCACACGCCAGAAGTCCAGCGAGTCGCCCACCCGCAGCCGCTGCCGGTCCCGCCGTCCGCGCCGCAGCCCGACACCGCCGACGATCCGGTCGAGCCGGCCCCGGACGGCCCAGGCCAGCGGGAACGAGTACCAGCCGTTCTCGCCGCCGATGCCCTCGATCACCCGCCAGAGCGCGTCCGGCGCCACCGGCACCGTCATCTCCCGCTCGTCGCGGTAGAGCGTGCCGCCCGACCAGTCAGGGTCCGTGGGCAGCGGATCACTCGGCGCACCGGGCGACGACGCCGAGGACCAGCGGGTGTCGACCCGGGCCTCCTTGACCCGCTGGAGCGCCAGCCGCAGCGCCTGGTCGAAGCCGATGACGCCGCCGGGCGGGTCGGGCACGTAGCGGGCGATGTCGTGCTCGTGGCAGACCACCTCATGGCGCAGCGACTCCGCCAGCGGCCGGGCGATCGACGGAGGCACCGGGGTCACCAGCCCGATCCACAGGCCCGAGAGCCCCGGCGTGAGCACCGGGACGGGCAGCACCAGCCGGTGCGGGAGCCCGGCGACCTCGGCGTACCGCCGCATCATGTCCCGGTACGTCAGGACGTCCGGCCCCCCGATGTCGAACGTGCGGTTCACCTCGGGCGGCAGCCCGGCGCAGCCGACGAGGTACCGGATCACGTCCCGCACCGCGATCGGCTGGATCGAGGTGCGCACCCAGCTCGGGGTGACCATCACCGGCAGCCGCTCCGTGAGATGGCGCAGGATCTCGAACGAGGCCGAGCCCGACCCGATGACGACGGCGGCCCGCAGCACGGCCGTCGGCACGCCCGAACCGAGCAGCACACGCCCCACCTCGGCCCGCGACCGCAGATGCGGCGACAGCGCCCGCTCCGGCACCCCGGCCGGGGTGAGCCCGCCCAGATACACGATCCGGCCGACCCCCGCCGCCCGCGCCCGCTCCCCGAAGATCCGGGCCGCCTCGCGGTCCCGCTCCTCGAAGCCCGGCCCGGAGCCGAGCGCGTGCACCAGGTAGTAGGCCACGTCCACGTCCCGCATCGCGTCCCGCACCGAGGCGGCGTCGCGGACGTCGCCCGCCACCACCTCCACCCGGTCCGCCCACGGGTGGTCGCGCAGTTTGCGGGGCGTCCGCGCCAACGCCCGCACCCGGTGGCCGGCGTCGAGCAACGCGGGCACCAGCCGGCCGCCGATGTACCCGGAGGCACCGGTCACCAGACAGAGCGGCCGTACGCCGTCCGAGGAATCGCTCACCCGCCCGAGTCTTCCACCGGATCCGCGCCCACGGCCCGGCGGACGACTCCGAACGGCGGCACCGGCCCCCTCCGCACCACCCCCGCTCGGCTCGCGCACGCCGCCGGCGGCCGCGGCATCGGACCGGGCGTCACGGATCCTCCAGCAGGCCGTCCAGCACCCGGCCGAAGACCCGGCGGCCCACCGCGGCGATCAGCGGATCGGCCCGGCGCGGGGCCCCGCGCACGCGGAGCTCCTCCACCCACACCACCCGGGAACCCGCCTCCAGCGGAAACACCTCGATCGACGCCCGGCCCCGCACCGGCGAACCGCGCTTCTCCAGCAGGCACAGCCCCGCGCGCCCGGCGACCGGCGGCACCCACCGCACCACTTCCATCGGATCGTCGAACCCCAGCGGGCCCACCCCGGTGCGCGCCACGAACACCGTCCCCGCCCCGTCCGGCGACCGCGTCGGCACGGTGATCCCGGTCAGCGGGACCCGTGCGGCATGCCGCTCCCAGTCCGTCACCCGGCGCCAGGACTCGGCTGCCGGCAGAGGGGTGGAGCGCTCGATCCGGAAGACGGCCATCCACCGATCGTGCCCCATCCGCCGATCCCGCCCCGTCCGCCGCGCGCCGGACGGAAGCGACGCGCCGGGCCGGGAGGGACGCGCCGGACCGGATTGACGTGTCGGACCGGCACTGCGGGCCGGGCGGGAGCCGCGACCGGGGCGGAAGCCGCCGCCCTCGGGCCGGGGCCGGCCGGACGCCGTCCGGGGCCGGTCAGTCGTCGACCGCGCCCCGGCCCGCCACCAGCAGGCCCGGCAGATGCTCCTCGATCTCCTCGCGGGCGGCCGGCGACAGGCCCGCGTCCGTGACGAAGGTGTCCACCTGCTCCAGCCCGGCGAACGAACTCAGGCCCACCGTGCCCCACTTGGTGTGGTCCGCGACCACCACCACCCGCCGCGCGGAGCGCACCATACGGCGGTTGGTCTCGGCCTCGGCCAGATTCGGCGTCGAGAGACCGGCCTCCACCGAGATCCCGTGCACCCCGAGGAACAGCACGTCGAAGTGGAGCGAGGCGATCGCCCGGTCGGCGACCGGGCCGACCAGCGAGTCGGACGGCGTGCGCACCCCGCCGGTGAGCACCACCGTGGCCGCCCCGGAAGACGCCCCGCCCATCGGGTGCGCGCGCTGCGCGGCGGAGTGGAACACGTCCGCGACCCGCACCGAGTTGGTCACCACCGTCAGATCGGGAACGTCCACCAGACGCTGGGCCAGCGCGTACGTCGTGGTGCCGCCGGAGAGCGCGACGGCGCTGCCGGGCGCCACCAGCGACGCGGCCACCCGCGCGATGTCCTCCTTGGCCGTCGGCTCCAGCGCCGACTTGACCTCGAACCCCGGCTCGTGCGCACTCGCCTCCACCACCGGAACGGCGCCGCCGTGCACCTTCTCGATCACGCCCCGGCGGGCCAGGGCGTCCAGATCCCGGCGCACCGTCATGTCGGAGACGTTCAGCCTGCGGGTCAGCTCGTTCACCCGGACCCCGCCCCGCCGGCGCACCTCGTCGAGGATCAGGGCACGCCGCTGCTCCGCGAGCAGATTCTGATTCTCGCTCAACGCCGGTCCGGTCCTTCCCGCTGGCCGCCATTCCCCGTTCGCCCTGGAACGGGGATCATCCTGCCACGCGGTGTCGCCGCCCGCCCGGGTGGGGAGATTCCGTGAGAGTGGCGCCCGCGGAACCGCTCCGCCGCCATCCTGCTGACCACCCATCAGCACTCCCCCCACGAAGCAGAGAGCGAGTCACCCCAGTGCCACCTGCCATCCCGGCCCCCACATCACCGGGGCCCGCGCTGGAGCTGCTGGTCCACGGCGTGGGCGGCGCGACGCCCCAGGAGATGCTCGACGACCCGCGCGTCGTCCGGATCACCGGCGACACGACCGCGGCCGTCTACCGGCGCCCCGGGGACACCGACGCCGAACAGCACCCGGAACGGTACCGCGACCGGCCCATCGAAGAGGCCTATTGCTGGTCCAACCTCACCTCCGGCAACGGCTCCCGCGCCCTGTGGCTGCTGCTGCTCCCGTTCATGGTCGTCAACCTCGCCCACTGGATGCGCCCCACCGCCCGGGCCCGCACCCGGGCGGTGCGCCTGTACGGCGTCCTCGTCCGGCTCGTCGCGCTCAGCCTCACGGTCCTGCTGACCGCGGCGGCCTGCGAGGTCGCGCTCGACCTGACGGCCTGGCAGTGCGCGGGCGTGCCCGACTGCTCGGACGGGCACTCCTGGCTCGGCTTCCTGTCGACCGCGCAGGGCGGCTGGTGGTCCCAGCCGGGACGACGGCTGGCCGTCGCCTCGCTGGTGCCCACCGCCCTGGTCGCCCTGCTCTGGTTCCTGTCCAACCGCACCTGGAGCGCCTACGAGTCCCAGCGCCCGCTGACCGGCCCCGGAACGGACGACGCCGATCCGGAGACCGGGACCGGTCCGGGCGGTCCCGCCACCGCCGGAAGCCGCCCCGCCCTCGGCCGGCCCGGCTTCTGGTACGGCCGCCGGCTGGTCGCCCGGCTCCGCGCCGCCCACACGGCCGCCGGGTTCCTCACCGTCGCGGCGGCGGTCGCGGGCGCCGCGGCCCGCCACGACAACGCCGCCAACGGGGACGTGCCCGGCGTCTACGGCCGGCTGATCGAGGCGGCCCTGGCCGCGGGCGCGCTGGTGGTCCTCTGGGTCGTCTGCCGGCGCGGCCGCAGCGAACGGCGCCTCGACAACCGGCTCGACCGCGCCCTCGTCACGTATCTGCCGGGCGCCGCCCTGACCCTGCTCGTCCTCGCCGTCTGCTACGCCGCCTGGTCGCGCCCCGGCTGGGTGTCGGCCGGGGCCCTGCCCGGTCACCTGGCCTTCGGCCTCCTCACCCTCGCCCAGGTGCTGCTCGTCCTCCTCCTCGCCGCGGTCTCCCTCGGCCTCTACCGCCGGACGCCCGAACCCCGCACGGTCCTGTACGGGCTGGGCGGACCGGTGGTGGCCATGCTCGCGTGCGCCCTCGGCGGCGTCATGACCGGCGGGGTCGCCCAGCGCGTCGCGGACTGGCTCGACGGCCCCGGCACCCCGGGCACGGCCGGCGCCGACATTCCCGGGCCGCCCGTGCTGCTCAGCTGGCAGGCCGCGGTCATCCCGGTGCTGCTCGCGCTGCTGCTGCTCCCCGGCCTGCTGCTCCTCGTCCGCACCTGGCACACCGCCCGGGCCCTGGAACCCGAGATCGACCGGGAGTACCGCCAGGAGCGGCCCGACCCCGCCCGGACGCGGCAGATCGCCCGGATCCGGGCCGCGGCGGCCCTCACCGACTCCGCCCCCTGGATCGTCGGCCCGGTCGCCGGGGCCACGCTGCTGCTGGGCGCGGCCGCGGTCGGCGGAGCCTGGATCAGCGGCGAGGTGCCCGGCGTGGCGCTGAAGGGCAGCGGCCCGTTCGCCGAGGCCGTGGCCGAGGCGGCCCAGTCCACCGGCTCGTGGCTGATCGGGCTCGGCTTCGTGCTGTTCGTCACCTGGGGGCGGCGCGCCTACCGCGACCCCTCCGCCCGGCGCACGATCGGCATCCTCTGGGACGTCGGCACGTTCTGGCCCCGCGCCGCGCACCCCTTCGCGCCGCCCTGCTACGCCGAGCGCGCCGTCCCCGACCTGACGTCGCGCGTGTGCGGCTGGACCGCGCTCACCCGCGGCCGGCTCGTCATCTCCGGCCACTCCCAGGGCAGCGTCCTCGCCGCATCGGCGGTGTGGCAGCTGCCCGAGCGGACCCGGAGCAGGGTCGCCCTGCTCACCTACGGCTCACCGATCGAGCGCCTGTACGGGCGATGGTTCCCGGCCTACTTCGGCCCCAGCCCCCTGCACGACCTCCACCGTTCCGTGCACTGCTGGCGCAACCTCTGGCGGGCCACCGACCCGATCGGCGGACGGGTCCGGCTCGACGCGGGACCGGGGCCCGAGGTGGACCGGGGACCGCTGAAGGACCCCCTGGTCTACGGCCGGACCCCCGAACACCCGCTGCCCGAACCCGTTCTCGGGCACGGGGACTATCAGGCCGACCCGGTCTTCGCCGAGGAACGGACCGCGCTGCTGGACCGGCTCGCCCCGGTCGTGCCCCGCCAGACCGGGGCGGAGCGGACGCCGAAGTCCCCTCGGTCTCAGGGGAGTTCCGGCAGGTCCTCCGGGTAGAGCAGGCTGAGGTCGTCCGTGCTCGGCGCGGAGAGCTGGGCGACCCGGCCCGCGTGCCGCTCCACCATCGACTCGAACGTCTGGCGCGCGGTGCGGCCGTTGCCGAAGGCCGGGCCCTTGGGCAGCTCGGCGAAGTACTTCAGCAGCGCCTCATCGGTCCCGGGGGCCAGGCTGTACTCGTGCTCGTCGGCCTGCTGCCCGACGATCCGGAGCAGCTCGGCGGGCTCGTAGTCGCTGAAGGTGATGGTCCGTGAGAAACGGGATGCGACACCGGGGTTGATGGTCAGGAACCGCTCCATCTCGTGGGTGTACCCGGCGACGATCACGACCACCGCGTCCCGGTGATCCTCCATCAGCTTCACCAGTGTGTCGATCGCCTCCCGGCCGAAGTCGCGCCCGGAGTCCTCGGGGGACAGGGCGTACGCCTCGTCGACGAACAGCACCCCGCCGCGCGCCCGGTCGAACGCCTCCTGGGTGCGGATGGCGGTCGACCCGATGTGCTCGCCGACCAGGTCGACGCGGGACACCTCCACCAGATGCCCGCGCTCCAGCACCCCGAGCGAGGCGAGGATCTCGCCGTACAGCCGGGCCACGGTGGTCTTGCCGGTGCCGGGGGAGCCGGTGAAGACGAGGTGGCGCCGGACCGAGGCGGCCTTGAGACCCGCCTCCTGACGCCGACGGCCCACCTCGATCATGTCGGTGAGGGCGCGCACCTCCCGCTTGACGCTGTCCAGGCCCACCAGCGCGTCCAGCTCGCCGAGGACCTCGTCCGAACCCCGCGCCGGGCGGGCCGCGGGCGTCCCGGCCGGCGCCGGCTCCGTGGTCCTCGGCCCGGGAACCGCCCCGAGCAGCCCGGTGGACGAGGGCTGGACGGCGGTCAGCACTGCGGGCGCCGCGGAGACGGGGGAGCGCAGCGCGCTCTCGTCACTGGTGCAGTCCTCCACGACGGGCCCCGCCCCCTGGCCGTCGCCGCCCTCGGCGAACTCGTAGGCGCCGCGCGCGCACCGCTCGGCGCGGCACCGGGTCAGCGTCGTGCGGCACCCGTCCATCACATGGAAGCCGTAGCCCTCGCTGCCGGTGACCCGGCAGCCGTGGAAGGTGCCGCGCCCCTCGGCGGAGACGTAGAAACCGGCCTCGGTGGGCGAGGTGACCGTGCAGCGCTCGATCGTCGGGTCGGCGCCCTTGGTGACGATCACCCCGGTCTGCGCGGCGTCTATGGTGCAGTTGTTCAGCGTGCCGCCGCTGCCGTGGTCGCGGAACCAGGCGCCGGTGGACGTCTCGCGGATGCGGCAGTCGTCGAGCTGGGCGGTCGCCCCGTCGCTCACCGACACCGCGGTGTTGCGGATCTGGGAGAGATCGCTGTCGACCACGTCGGCGCGCGATCCCCGGTCGAGCACGAAGAGGGCGTCGGGCACGTCGTGCACCCGGCTGGAGTCCAGTATCACCGTCGCCCCGTCGCTCACCCAGACCGCGGGGTAGTCCCCCGTGCTGTCGTGGATCTCGCACTGGTTGGCGTCGACGCGGGTGCCCGGGTCCCAGACCGAGAGCCCGTTGCGGCCGAAGCGGCGCACCGTGGAACGGGTCAGCGTGAGGACCGAGCGCGACCGCAGGTCGACCGCGTTCTCCGGGACGTCGTGGATGTCGCAGTCGGCCAGGGTCAGCACGGCGTCGGTGTCGAGCGTGACCCCGTCCGCCGAAGTGCGGTGCACCGCGCAGTCGGTGAGATGGGCCGCCGCGCGCGCGGACACCTGGATCCCGCTGCCCTTGATCTCGTAGATCTCGCAGCCGACGGCCTCCAGGGCGCTGCCCTCGCCGGTGACGCTCAGCCCCGCGCCCGAGGCGTGGTGGATCCGGCAGCGCTCCAGCCGCGGATGCGCGCCGTCGCGCACCGAGACGCCGGACTGCCCGGCCGAGACGACCTCGCACTGCTCGAACACCCCGCCCGCGCCGTCGAGTACGGCGATGCCGGCCCCGGCCGGGTTGTCGACCGTGCAGCGGCGCACCGTCGGCCGGGCCGCGCCGCGCACCTCGATCCCGGCCGCCGAACGCGTCACGATCCGCAGATCCGCGAGCTCCGGGGTCCCGTCCTCGACGAGCAGCGCGGGGGCCGTCGAGTCCTGGCCCTCCACATGCACGTCGGTGACGACGGCGGAGGCGCGGACGGTCAGCGGGACGCCGTCCACCGGCGCGATCCGCACCGAGCCGACCGAGCCCTCGGGCCCGCGCAGCGTCACCGCGCGGTGCAGGACGAGATTCTCCCGGTAGGTGCCCGGCGCGACCGTGAGGACGTCGCCGTCCGCCGCGGCCTCCAGCGCCGCGGTGAGGGAGGCGTACTCGCCTGTGCGGCGCCGCCACCGCGACGTGCCGGTGTGCGTCACCTGGACCGTGCCCTGTGCCATGGCGCTGTTCTGTCCCCACCTCGTGCGTGTGTGATGCCCGTGCCACCGGCCCCCGGGCAGCGGCGGACCCCGGGTCCACGCGCCGGGAACGAGGGCGGGCCGGTCCACCGTAGCGCGCGCGGCGGGCGGGAGTTGACCCGATCGCCCGCCGGTCAGGCGCCGCTGCCGGTCCTGCCCCAGTCCGGACCGGCCGCGGCCCAGGCGCGGTCGATCCGGGCGTACCGTCCGCGCACCATGCGCCGCACGATCAGGCGGCGCCCGCACTCGGCCAGCCCGGCGGCCGACGCCGTCGCCCCCAGGCCGGCCAGCGCCGCGTGCGCGCGGGCCGTGGCCGTGTCCATCGGGCGCGGCACGGGGCGGCCCGCGCGGTCGGTCCAGATCCGCACCGCGGCGCCCGGGGCGGCGGAACGGGACGGCGCGGCCAGCACGCCCCGGCGCTCCGCGCCGTCCGGGGCCCTCCAGCGGGCCAGCACCGTCGTCCGCGCGGAGTGTTCCGAGGGTCCCTCGGCATCGGTGACGAACCCCGGCTCCGCCGGTGCGGCGCGCAGCACGACCGCCGTCGTGGGACGCCGTTGTGCGCGCTCGGCGCGCGCCGTCCCCTGCAGGGCGTCGTCCGCGAGCGTCCCGCACACCCAGCCCACGGCCGGCGCCGCCGCCACCATGAGGAGCAGCGTGGTCAGGGCCAGCCACGCCTCGCGCCGGTCGGTGGCACGGCGCAGCGGATTGCGCCGCCAGCGCCACACTCCCACGACCGCTCGCACGTCCCGCACCCCTTCCGCGTCCGCTCCGTACCCGCCCCGGCCCGGTACGGCACGCCCTGCCCGCCGGCCCGGTGGAAGAGGGCGGACGTCACCGCGGCGCGCCCCGGCGGCCTCTCCCGGGCCCGGATGACGGCCTGTCAGGATCGGGCGCGCGGGACGGGCGCGGTCCGCCCGGTGCGGGAACGGCGAGGCCGCCGACGAGTCCCCATGGCTCGACGACGGCCCCGGCGCGACCGTGCGCGACTCCCGCTCGGTGTTCCCGGCCTCAGTACCCCCGGCCCTGGTACGGGCGGTTGTACGGGTCCTCGTAGGGGGCGGGCGCCGGGGCGGGGCGCGGCGACGCCGGACGCATCGCCTCGTACCCGGTGGCGGGCGCGGGCCGCGGCTGCTGCTGTTGCGGCGGGTAGGGCGCCTGGTACCCGCCGCGGGGCGCGGCCGGCTGCTGCGGGATGTACGGCGCCGGGGCGTTCTGCAGCTGTGCGGGCTGCATCGGCGTGTACCCCTGCTGCTGGGGCGGCTGCGGGTAGCCGTACGCCGGGCCGGGCGGGGTGGGGGCCGCCGGGAGGGCGGGCAGCGCCGCCGGGAGGGCCGGCAGATGGGTGCTGCCCGTGTCATAGGCGGCCGGCACTCGGATCGGTGCGATCTGAGGGGTGCCCCGCTCCGCGACCAGGGAGTCGTAGATCGGAGTGTCGGGGAACGACGACGCAGCGTAGTAGCCGCTGCCGTAGGTGGAGCGGGGGGACGTCATGCCACCTAAGTTAAGCCCACGATGAGGTGGTTGGGGAGTCCGACAAGAGGGTTGTTTTGCGTGTTGTGGGGGAAGCGTGTTCCTCAATCCGAGCGAACTTGGCAAAAAGGGGCAGCCAAGCGTGTAGGGATCGTGTAAAAGGGGCGAGTTTCCGGGGGGTCGGCGAGATGATCGCCGGACCTCTCCCGGGGCTCCGCGGGAACCCTTGGCGGACGGGGCATTAGGTTTGACGGGGGATAAGGCCTTCGGGCACCGGACTCGCGATGGGGGCGAGCATGACCATGCTAAGAGGAGCCAATGTTCCGGTGGCGGCCCGGTCCGTGCGGGTCGAATTGGGCTGGCGCAGCTCTCCGGGCACACCGGACGTGGACGGATCGGCACTCCTGCTCGTATCGGGAAAGGTGCGCGACGACGCCGACTTCGTCTTTTACAACCAGCCCGCCCACGCCTCCGGCGCGGTGCGCCACGAGGGCAAGCGGGCCACCGGCGACCGGGTGACGGACGGTCTCGCCGTCGACCTGACGCGCGTGGAGCCGGCCATCGAGCGCGTGGTCCTGGCGGCGTCCGCGGACGGCGGCACCTTCGGGCAGGTCACGGGCCTGTACGTGCGGATCACGGACGCGGCGGACGGGGCGGAGATCGCCCGCTTCGACAGCACGGACGCCACCGTCGAGACCGCCTTCATCCTCGGCGAGCTCTATCGGCGCCAGGGCCTCTGGAAATTCCGCGCCGTCGGGCAGGGATACAACACCGGTCTCGAAGGGCTGGCGACGGACTTCGGAATTTCCGTCGACGAACCGCAGCACTCCCCGGCGTTTCCGCCGCACCAAACGCCTCAGCACCCCCCGGCGACAACGCCGGGCGGTCAACTGCCCCCGCCCGTTCCCCCGTTCCCGCCGGCAACGCCGCCCGTTTCTCCCGCCGCCCGGACCGCCCCCGCGCCGGCCGCTCCGAGCACACCCGTCCGTCTGTCGAAGGTGACGCTCACCAAGCAGGCTCCGACGGTCTCCCTGGCCAAACAAGGCGGTACTTCCGGAGTCCTCCGGGTGAATCTCAACTGGGAAGTACGCAAACAGTTCACGGGCTGGGGGCGCAAACTCGGCAGGGCCGTCGCCCAGCACGCGGATCTCGACCTCGACCTGTGCGCCCTCTATGAACTCACCGACGGCCGCAAGGGCGTCGTGCAGGCGCTCGGGAACGCGTTCGGCGCCCTGCGGCAGGCCCCGTACATCCACCTCGACGGCGACGACCGCACCGGCGCCGTCGACACCGGCGAGAACCTCACCGTCAACCTCGACCACAAGGACCGGTTCCGCCGCGTCCTGATCTTCGTCACCATCTACGAGGGCGCCCGCAGCTTCGCCGACCTCCACGCGACCGTCACCCTCCAGCCCCAGCACGGGGCCCCGATCGAGTTCTCGCTCGACGAGTGCACCGTCCCGTCCACCGTCTGCGCGCTCGCCCTCCTCACCAACGACGGGGGAGACCTCACCGTGCAGCGCGAGGCCCGCTACCTCGTGCCCCAGCGCGGAGTCAGCCCGCAGCGCACCGTCGACCGCGCCTACGGGTGGGGAATGAACTGGACCCCCGGCCGCAAATGATCCCGGCGACCGGCCGCACACGGCCCCGACGGGCCGCGTCGGGCGCCGGCGGCCGGTCCGCGGCCGCCGCGTTCACGGCTCCGGCGCGGCCTCGGGACGGGCGTAGGTGCGCCCCTTCCAGGCCGCGCCCCGGCCCCGGTGGTGCTGTACCGCCGAATCCACCGTCATCAGCAGGTACAGCAGGGCGGTGAACGGCAGCAGCGGCGCCGACCACGGGGACTGCCGGTAGTGGGCGAGCATCGGCAGGTACGTCCCGGACATCACCGCCCACGCCGCCCCGCCCGCCCACGCCGCCACCGGATCGCCGCCCAGCAGCCCGGCGACCAGCACGACCGGCGGCGCCAGGTACACCAGCGCGAGCCCGAGCACCGTCCCCAGGAGCAGCACCGGACTGTGCCGCAACTGGGTGTACGCGCTCCGCGAGACCATCCGCCACAGATCCCCCAGACGCGGATAAGGCCGCACGCTGTCCACCCGCTCCGCCAGCCCCAGCCAGATCCGCCCCCCGCCGCGCCGCACCGCCCGCGCCAGCGCCACGTCGTCGATCACCGCCTGCCGGATCGACTCCGGCACCCGGGCCCGGTCGGCGGCCCCGGTCCGCAGCAGCACGCACCCGCCGGCCGCCGCGGCCGTGCGCGCCCCCGCCCGGTTCACCCACCGGAACGGGTAGAGCTGCGCGAAGAAGTACACGAAGGCGGGCACGACCAGGCGCTCCCACGCGCTCGACACCCGCAGCCGGGCCATCTGCGACACCAGGTCGTAGCCACCGGACACCGCCGCCGAGACCAGCTCCCGCAGACTGTCCGGCTCGTGCGCGATGTCGGCGTCCGTCAGCAGCAGGTACTCCGGACCCCGGGCCCGGGCCAGCGCCATCCCGTGCCGCACCGCCCAGAGCTTGCCGGTCCAGCCCGGCTCCGGCTCGCCCGGCGACGTCACCGTCACCGGCAGACCGCCGTACCGCACGGACAGCGCGCGGGCCACGTCCCCGGTCCCGTCCTCGCTGGAGTCGTCGACGAGGAAGACCTCCGCGACCCCCGGATAGTCCTGCGCCAGCAGCGACGGCAGACTGACCGGCAGCATGTCTGCTTCGTCACGTGCCGGCACGACGACCGCGACCGACGGCCAGCGCTCCGGCGCCTCGCGGCACGGCAGCCTCTGGTCCGTCCGCCAGAAAAACCCTTGTCCGAGCAGTAACCACACCCACGCGGCCAGCGAACCCGCGGCGATCCAGGCAACGGCACTCATTCGCCGCAGTCTGCCCCACTGCGGAGGAATCGCAAGAGCGGTCGACTATGGTGACCGGGTGAAGATCGCGCTCATGGACTCCGGAATCGGCCTGCTCGCGGCCGCGGCCGCGGTGCGCCGGCTGAGGCCCGACGCCGATCTGGTGCTCTCCTCCGACCCCGGCAGCATGCCCTGGGGGCCGCGCACGTCCGAGGACGTCACCGCCCGCGCGCTGGACGTGGCCCGCGCCGCCGTCGCGCAGCGGCCGGACGCACTGATCGTCGCCTGCAACACGGCCTCCGTGCACGCCCTGCCCGCCCTCCGGGCCGAACTGGAACCCGCGGTGCCGGTCATCGGCACCGTCCCCGCCGTCAAGCCCTCCGCCGCCGGCGGCGGCCCGGTGGCGATCTGGGCCACCCCCGCCACCACCGGCAGCCCGTACCAGCGCGGACTGATCCGGGAGTTCGCGGGCTCCGTCCACGTCACCGAGATCCCGTGCCCGGGACTCGCCGACGCCGTGGAGCACGCGGACGAAGCGGCCATCGACCGCGCCGTCGCCGCCGCCGCCGGACGCACCCCGCTCGACGCCCGGGCCGTGGTCCTCGGCTGCACCCACTACGAACTGGTCGCCGACCGCATCCGCGCCGCCCTGCGCGAACGCGGCCTGCCCCCCGTCGCGCTGCACGGCTCCGCCGTCGCCGTCGCCGCCCAGGCACTGCGCCGGATCGGGGCGGACCCCGCTCCGTCGGCCCAATCGGCCGGAAGTCTCACGGTGCTCCTCGGCGGACAGGCCGCCGACCTGCCGCAGGCCGCCCTGGCCTACGCCGAGGGGCGACTGCTGGGGGTCGCCGCCCCCGCCCGCTGACCCCGGGCACGGCCCCTCGAACGCGCCCCCGGCGTGCGGTCCCTGAGTACGCTGCTTGACATGAGGGACCACCCCCGAGAACCGCGACCCGCAGCGGCCGGCCCCCGCGCCGACGTCTGGGTCGGCCGGGCCACCAACCGGGCCCAGTGGGTGCTGGCCGTCGCCGGCGCCGCCTGTCTCGCGCTCGGCGTCCAGCTGGCCGTCACCTCCGACTGGGCCTCCGGGACCGCCCCGCTGCTGATGTCCGTGATCGGCTGCGTGGCCGCCGGACTGCTCATGCTCTTCGGCACCCTCGCCTTCGTGAACGTGGCCGTCCGGGTCGACGGCGACGCCCTGGAGGTGCGCTGCGGGCACATCGGCCTGCCACGCCGCCGGATCCTGCTGACCCATGTGGTGGGCGCGGAGTTCGCACCCCGGGTCACCCCGCGCCAGTGGGGCGGCTGGGGCTACCGCTGGCGCCCCGAACAGGGCACCGCCGTGGTGGTCCGCAGGGGCGAGGGCCTGGTGCTCCGGCTCGGCGACGGCCGGACGTTCACCGTCACCGTCGACGACGCGGAGGCGGGGGCGCGGTTCATCCGCGAACGCCTGCGCCTGCCGAGGACCGGCGCGGCGGCCGGGACCTGAGCCACCGGGTCACCCGCCCCGGCCCGCTTCCGGCACGCGCACCGTGCCGCCTCCCCGCCCTCCCCGCACCGGTCACCGGCGGACGCGGCCCGCCCACCGGGCCGGCGGCCACGGGCGGCGGCCGGGGATGTCGGCGCACAGCCGAGGACCGTAGACTCCGCCGGGTGAGCGCCACCACCACGCCGGTCGACGACCCGCACAAGTCCGCATCCCCGCCCGCGGCCGCCCCCGCGCGCGGCCGGCTGATCACGGCCCTGGCGCGGCCCGCGGCCGCCGTCGTCTCCGGAGCGCTGCTCTACCTGAGCTTCCCGCCCCGGCCCCTGTGGTGGCTGGTCCTGCCCGGGTTCGCCCTGCTCGGCTGGGTGCTGCGCGGACGCCGCCCGCGCGCCGGGTTCGGGCTGGGGCTCCTCGCCGGGCTGGGGTTCCTGCTGCCGCTGCTGCACTGGACGGGCGAGGAGGTCGGCCCGGTGCCGTGGCTGGCGCTCGCCGCGGCCGAGGCGCTGTTCATCGCCGTCGGCTGCGCGGGGATCGCCGCCGTATCGCGCCTCGCCTGCTGGCCGGTGTGGGCGGCCGCGGTCTGGGCCCTGGACGAGGGGGTCCGGGCCCGGGCGCCGTTCGGGGGCTTCCCCTGGGGAAAGATCGCCTTCGGGCAGGCGGACGGCGTGTTCCTGCCGCTGGCGGCCGTGGGCGGCACCCCGCTGCTCTCCTTCGCCGTGGTGCTCTGCGGGTTCGGCCTCTGCGAGGCGGCGATCCGGTTCCGTGCGTACCGCGCCACGCGCGAGGTGCCCCGGGGCGCCGTGGCCGCCGCGGCCGCCTGCGTCCTCGCCCCCGTCGCCGCCGCGTTCGCCGCGCTGCCGCTGGTGGACGACTCGGCCGAGGACGGCACCGCGACCGTCGCCGCCGTCCAGGGCAACGTGCCGAGGCTGGGACTCGACTTCAACTCCCAGCGCCGGGCCGTCCTCGACAACCACGCGCGCCGCACCGAACAGCTCGCCCGGGAGGTGAAGGAGGGCAAGGTCCCCCGGCCCGACTTCGTGCTCTGGCCGGAGAACTCCTCCGACCTCGACCCCTACCGCAACATCGACGCGCGGATCGTCATCGACGACGCGGTGAAGGCGATCGGCGTGCCCACCGTGATCGGGGCGGTGGTCGAGCCCGACACGGGCAGGCTGCGCAACACCCTCATCCAGTGGGACCCGGAGAAGGGGCCCGTCGCCACCTACGACAAGCGCCGCATCCAGCCCTTCGGCGAGTACATCCCGATGCGTTCCTTCGCCCGGCTCTTCAGCTCCGACGTGGACCGGGTGCGCCGGGACTTCGGCCCCGGGAAGAAGGTCGGCGTCTTCGACCTCGCGGGCACCCGCACGGGTCTCGTGACCTGCTACGAGGCCGCGTTCGACGGCGCCGTGCGGGACACCGTCGAGCACGGCGCCCGGCTCATCGCGGTGCCCAGCAACAACGCCACCTTCGGGCGCAGCGAGATGACCTACCAGCAGCTCGCCATGTCCAGGGTCCGGGCGGTCGAGCACAGCAGGTCCGTCGTGGTCCCGGTCACCAGCGGGGTCAGCGCGATCATCCGCCCCGACGGCACGGTCGTCCGGAAGACGAAGCTGTTCACCCCGGACGTGCTCGTCGACCGGGTGCCGCTGCGCTCCTCCCTGACGCCGGCGACCCGTCTGGGCGCGCTGCCCGAGGGGGCGCTCGCGCTGATCGCCGCGGCGGGACTCGGCCTGGTCGCCGTCCGCTCGGCGCGGCTCCGGCGCGCCCGGTGAACCACCGGGCGCGTCCGCGTCCGCGCCCCCGGCGCACCACGGCCGCCCCCGGGCGCCGGCTCCGGGGGGCGGCCGTGAACCCTTAGGGTCGGTCGTATGGGTACTCCTGAATTCATCCGCCGGATCCGAGCCACCGCCGGCACCCAGCTGCTCCTGCTGCCGGGGGTGACCGCCGTCGTCTTCGACGACGAGGGCAGAGTGCTGCTCGGGCGGCGTTCCGACAACGGCAAGTGGGCGCTGATCGGCGGCATCTGCGAGCCGGGAGAGGAGCCGGCGGCGACGGCGGAGCGCGAGGTGCACGAGGAGACCGCCGTGCGCTGCGTGGCGGAACGGGTGGTCCTCACCCAGGCCCTGGCGCCCGTCGAGTACGCCAACGGGGACCGCTGCCAGTATCTCGACGTCACCTTCCGCTGCCGGGCGACGGGCGGCGAGGCCCGGGTGAACGACGAGGAGTCGCTGGAGGTGGGCTGGTATCCGGTGGACGCCCTGCCGCCGCTGGACGAGTTCTCGCTGTTCAGGATCAAGCAGGCGCTGACCGACGGACCCACCTGGTTCGAACCCACGCCCCGGCCCTGACCCGGGCCCCGGCCGCGCCCCGGGTCCCCGCCGGGCGGGTCCGGCCGCCGACCGGGTGTGCCGTCCGGCGGGTCGGTTGGTTCCGGCCGCCCATGCGGTGATCATCCGCAGGTGGACCACAACGCGCGCGACGAGGCCCGGACGGACGGGCGGACACCGGGGAGCGGCGGGCGGAGCCGCAGACGCGTCCGCCGCCGCGTGCTGGCGGCGGCCGCAGCCCTCTGCGCCCTGCTGGGCCCCGGCTGCACCCCGGAGCCGGCCACGTCCCCCGGCCCCGGCGCGGCGGCCACCGCACAGGCGGAGCCGTCGCGTTGCCGCCGTACCGTCGTCGGCGTGGCGCACCCCGACGACGACCTGTTCTTCCTGAACCCGGAGATCGACCGGACGATCCGGGCCGGATGCCCGGTCCACACCGTCTATCTGACGGCGGGGGACGGCGACATCCAGGACCGCCTGAAGGCGCTGGAGCACGTGGACGGCCGGGAGTACGGGGTGCGCGCGGCGTACGCGTTCATGGCGGGCGCCGACGACGACTGGAAGCAGTCCGACGTACGGGCCGGCGACGTCCGCGTCCGGTCGTTCGTGCTGGCCGGCCGGTCACCGGACTCCGAGGTCCGGCTCAGCTTCCTCGGACTGCACGACGGGCTCCCGCACGGTCAGGAGGCCGACAGCGTGCTCAGGCTCTTCGACGGGAGCAGGCACAGCGTCCGCGGGTTCCTGGGCGGCGAGGGCTACACCGAGCGGAGACTGCTCGACACCGTCTCCGCCCTGGTCCGACACGGCCGCGCGGAACGCGTCCTGACCATGGATCACGACAACGCGTCGTTCGCGTTCGGTCTCGGCGGCGGCGTCGACCACAGCGACCACGGCATCACCGCCCGGTACTTCCGAAGGGTGGGCTACGCGCTGGGGGTGCCCGTGACCTCGTACCTCGGCTACCGGATGTCGGCGCTGGACGCGAACCTCGCGCCCGCGCGGGCGGCCGCGAAGGAGCGGGTGGCGCGCTGGTACGTCGCCAGGCGCCGGTGCCGGGTCACCGGCGGGTGCGCGGAGGCGCCGCCCTACCGTGGTCCGCTCCAGGAGGACTGGAAGCTGTGGGTCCACCGGCAGTACGAACGGGTCCACCGTTCCCCCGGGCCGGGCGAGATCCTCGGCGACATCGGCCGGACCACGTACGCCGCCGGCCCGGACCCCGCCCAGTGCCTCGACGCGGCGGGCGGCTCCTCGGGGACCCGCGAGGTCCGCCTCCACGCCTGCGACGGATCCCCGGCCCAGCGCTGGCGGACGCGGGCCGACGGCACGATCGGCCTGCGGCAGGATCCGGACTCCTGCCTCACCGCAGCCGGCGAGGGCGCCGTGCTCGAACCCTGCCGCGCCGGCCGCGCCGACCAGCGGTGGACCCGGGTGCCGTGGTGGAACCCGACGTGGAAACGCACGGCATGGCGCATCGAGGGCGCCGACCACCGCTGCCTGTACCAGGACGACCGCGAGCTGCCCGCCCGCTGGAACGACCGGGACCGCCCGAGCCCCCGGCTGATCCGCGCCGACTGCGTCCCACCGGCCCGCCCCGAGCAGTACTGGCGGTTCGGCGAGTGAGCCGGGCGACCGGACCCGTCCGACGCCGACGGGCCGGGCCCGAGCCGGACGGGGACCGCGGCGAAGTCCCGTACGGGCGGCGGCGAACCGTGGCACACTGCGCGTGACCGGCCCCTCGTCCCGCCGCGTCCGCGCGTCCGGCGCGCCTCCGAACAGAGCGGGGGGCGGTGAGTCCGGGCGGCGGGCCCGGGCCCGCCGTTCATCCGCCGTCCGCCGACGAGCCCGCGCCGCCGGGCCCCGCCGCCTTTGAGGAGGACCCCATGCCCTCTCCCGCCGCCGGGAGACGAAAGGTCGCGGCGGTCCACGCCGCGCCGGTGTTCATGGACACCGAGGCGACCGTCGACAAGGCCGTCGCCCTCATCGAACAGGCCGGGCGGGAGGACGTCGACCTGCTGGTGTTCCCGGAGACCTTCGTGCCCGGCTACCCGTACTGGATCGAGGCGTACGCCCCGCTGGACCAGCAGGCCGCCAACGCGGCCTACGCCGGGGCGTCCGTCGAGGTGCCGGGACCGCAGATCGCCCGGATCCAGTCGGCCTGCCGCCGGGCCGGCGCCGGGGCGGTCCTCGGCGTCAGCGAACGCCTCGGGGGCACCCGCACGTGCTTCAACAGTCAGGTCTTCATCGACCCCGACGGCGCCCTGCTCGGAGTGCACCGCAAGCTCCAGCCCACCTACGCGGAACGGATCGTGTGGGCCCAGGGCGGCGGCGCCACGCTCCGGGTGTTCGACAGCGCGCTCGGCCGGATCGGCGGACTGGCCTGCTGGGAGCACACCATGAACCTGGCCCGGCAGGCCCTGATCGCCCAGGGCCAGGAGATCCACGCGGCGGCCTGGCCGGGGCTGTCCACCATGGCCGGCTTCGAGACCGTCGCCGACGTCCAGATCGACGCCATGATGAAGACCCACGCCCTCACCGCCCAGGCGTTCGTGGTCTCCGCGGGCAATCCGGTCGACGAGACGTGCCTGCGGTGGATGGCGTCCGCACTCGGCCCGCAGAAGCACATCACCGCGGGCGGCGGCTGGTCGGCGGTGATCCATCCCTTCGCCCGGTACCTCGCGGGCCCGCACACCGGCCCCGAGGAGCGGCTCGTCACCGCCGCGATCGACCTCGCCGACATCGACGCCGTCAAGGTCTGGGTCGACTCGCGCGGCCACTACGCGCGGCCGGAGATCCTCGGCCTGCGCGTCGACCGGCGGCCGCTCTGGCACGACGAGGGCGACCGCCACCGGCCCGCCGCCCCGGGCGACGACGGGCCCGAGCCCGCGGACGGGACGGACTGAACCCCGGGCGCGGGTACGGACCCGGCCCCGGTCAGACGGGCAGGCGCGGCACGCTCTCGACGAGCCGACGCGTGTACGGGTGCGCCGGGGCGCCCAGCACCTGCGCCGTCTCGCCCTGCTCGACCAGGCGGCCGCGCTCCAGGACCGCGGTCCGTTCGCAGAGGGAGGCGACCACCGACAGGTCGTGGGAGACCATGACCAGGGTCAGGCCCCGTTCCTCCTTCAACTCCCTGAGCAGATCGACGACCTTGACCCGGGTGGTGACGTCGAGCGCGCTGACCGGTTCGTCGGCGAGCAGCACCCGCGGCCCGCACACCGTCGCCCGGGCGATCGCGATGCGCTGGCGCTGGCCGCCGGAGAACTCGTGCGGATAGCGCTCCGCCGCGTCGGCCGGCAGACCGACCCGCTCCAGCGCCTCGGCCACCTTCGGCGCGGCGGCGGCCCGACCGTCGATCCCCAGGGAACGCAGGGGCTCGGCCACGATCGCGCCGACGCGCCGGCGCGGGTTCAGCGAGGAGTACGGGTCCTGGAAGACGCACTGCACCCCGCGCCGGAACCGCCGCATCTGCTCGCGGTCGCGCGGCCTCAGTTCCTCGCCGTCGAACCGGACGGCGCCGGAGACCGGCCGGGTCAGGCCGAGCAGCAGCCGCAGCAGCGTCGTCTTGCCCGCCCCCGATTCCCCGACGAGGGCGAGCGACTGCCCGGAGCCGACGGCGAGCGAGATGTCCTCGACCACGGGCGCGGCGCCTCCCCGGTAGCCGAAGGAGACCTCGTCCAGCTCCAGTACGGGCGTCATCGCGTGCTCCTCAGGTCCAGCGCCGATTCCAGTCGGCGGGCGCTCGCCACCAGCGCCCTGGTGTACTCCTCGCGCGGGGAGCGCACGATCTGGTGGACGTCGCCCTCCTCCACGGCCCGGCCGTCCTTCAGCACCAGCACCCGGTCGGTCACCTTCGAGACGACCGCCAGGTCGTGGCTGACGAAGAGGACCGCCATGCCCCGTTCCCGTACCAGGGAGTCGATCAGATCGAGCATGCCGGACTGCACGGTGACGTCGAGCGCGGTGGTCGGCTCGTCCGCGATGAGCAGCTGCGGGTCGCAGGCCAGGGCCATGGCGAGCGCGACGCGCTGGCGCTGGCCGCCGGAGATCTCGTGCGGGAAGGCGCGGGCGACCCGGTCGGGCTCGGGCAGCCGCACCTGCTCCAGGGCCTCCACGACGGCCCGCTTCAGCGCGGCGCCCTTCAGCCCTCGCCGCCTGGCCAGCGGTTCGGCGATCTGCCGGCCGACGCGCATCAGCGGATCGAGCGCGGTGAGCGGTTCCTGGAAGACCACGGAGGCGTCGCGGCCGCGCACCGCCGTGAGCCGCCGCTCGCCCGCGCCCACGATCTGCGTGCCGGCGAGCTCGACGCTGCCGGTGGCCGTCATCCCGTGGGGCAGCAGGCCGAGCACGGCGAGGGTGGTCAGCGACTTCCCGGAGCCCGACTCACCGATGAGGCCGAGACGATCGCCGGGGGCCATGGTCAGCGAGAGCCCCTCGACGAGGGCCCGGCCCTCCGCCGTGCGGATCGTGAGGCCGCGTACGTCGAGGACGTTCACGCGCGCCTCCGCCGGGTCGTGGGGTCGAGGGTCTCGCGCAGCCCGTCGGCGACGAGGTTCACGCCGATGACGAGCAGGACGAGCAGGATGCCGGGGGCCAGCGCGCCCGCCGGGGCCGTGGTGAAGGTGGCCTGCGCCTCCTGGAGCATGCGGCCCCACGAGGCGTTGGGCGGCGGGGCGCCCAGGCCCAGGTAGGACAGCCCCGCCTCGGCCAGCACCGCGAGCCCGAACTGCAGGGCCAGGTTGACCACCAGCGTCGGCCAGATGTTGGGCAGCACGTGCCCGGCCACGATCCGCGGCCAGGAGGTGCCCGAGGTGCGGGCCGCCGTGATGTAGTCCTGCGCCAGGACCCGTTTGACCAGGATCCTCACCAGCCGGGCCACCACCGCGCTCTGCGCCAGGCCGATCGCCAGCACGGCGGAGCCCAGGGTGGCCGAGCGGGCGGCGACGATCAGCATCGCCAGCAGCAGGGTCGGGAACGCGATCAGGATGTCGAGGAACGCGGAGACCGTGTCGTCGAGCCAGCCCTGCGCGAACGCGGCCAGCACGCCCAGCGCGCCGCCGAGCACGGCGGCGATGAGCACCGAGCCCAGGCCGGCCTCGAAGGCGATCCGGGAGCCGGTCATCAGCTGGGTGAGCAGGTCGCGGCCCAGTTTGTCGGTGCCCAGCGGGTGCTCCGCGCCCGGAGCGGTGAGCCGTCCGCCGGAGGTGTCGTCGGCGGCGAACGGCAGCCAGAACAGCGAGACGAGCGCGAGCAGGGCGATCAGCCCGGCCAGGACGCAGCCGACGACCAGCGCGTAGGAACGCCTCGTCCGCCGCGTGGCGCGCCCGCCGTCCGCCGGTGCGCCGCTGTCCGCGGGGTCGGTGGGCCGCGGTGCGCCGGTGCGCTTCGCGGGAGCCGAGGATGTCACCGGGCACCTCCGGAGAGCCTGCCGCGCAGCCGCGGGTCGACGATGCGCTGGACGAAGTCGGCCACGAATCCGATGACCAGCACCGCGAGGGTGGAGACGAACAGCACGCCCTGGATCACCGGGTAGTCGTGCTGTGCGATGCCGGTCGCGAGCAGGGAGCCGAGGCCGGGGAGCGCGTACACGGACTCCACGACCACCGCGCCCAGCAGGGTGGACGCCAGCTCGATGCCGAGGATCGAGATCACCGGCACCGAGGCGTTGCGCAGCCCGTGCCGCCACATCGCCTGTCCGAACGACGCGCCCATGGCCCGCGCGGTCCGCAGGTAGTCGCTGCCCAGCACGTCGAGCACGGCCGAGCGGACGTAGCGGATCAGCGAGGCGCTCATCACCAGCGCGATGGTGAGGACGGGCAGGGTGAGCGAGCGGATCGCCTCGGCCGGCTGCGACCAGCCGTCCTGCGGGAATCCGCCCGCGGGCAGCCAGCCGGCGTTCAGCGCGAAGACGGCGATGAGGATCATGCCGAGCCAGAACACCGGCACGGCGATGCCCAGTTGCGACACCCCGTTGAGCAGGGCGCCGTACCAGGTGCGTCGCCGGTGCGCGGCCACGAAGCCGATCGGCACGGCGATGAGCACCGCCAGGACGAACGACGCCAGCGTCAGCGGGACCGTGACGTTCAGCCGGGAGCCGATCTCGGGGGCGACGGGCAGCGAGCTGACGAACGACGCGCCGAGATCGCCGCTCGCCAGCTGCCCGATCCAGTGCGTGAACTGCTCGGGCAGCGGCCGGTCGGAGCCGATGGCGTGCCGGGCGGCGGCGATCTGCTCCGCGTCGGCGCCCACGGCGGTCAGCGCGTTGGCGGGATCGCCCGGCAGCATCCGCAGCAGCACGAACAGGACCACGCTGGCCAGTCCCAGCGACACCAGCAGGAAGGCGAGGCGGCGCAGCAGATACCGGCCCATCAGCCCTTCTTGATGTCGTAGGCGAAGAACTGGGAGTTCAGGCCGTTGACCGGGTACCCGGACAGCTTGCTGCTCGCCACGACGATCTGCGGGTAGAGGTACAGCCAGTCGCTGGCCGCGTCCTCGGCGGTCTTGCGGTTGACCTTCTTCAGCAGCTCGGTCTGCTCGGCGGTGCTGGACGCCTGCTCGGCCTCCTCGACCCAGCGGGTGACCTGCTTGTCGTCGTAGCCCCAGTAGAAGTCGGGGTTGCCGTACCAGACCAGGTCGCGGTCGTTGACGTGCTCCTGGAGCGTGGCCGTGAAGTCGTGGTTCTTGTAGACCTTCGTGTACCACTCGTCCGGCGTGATCGTGTTGATCTTGACGGTGATGCCGACCTTGGCGAGCTCGGACTTGATGAAGGTCGCGGCGGTCGGGTGCGGGTCGTAGTTCGGGGTGTCGAGCGTGAAGGAGAAGCCCTTGGCGTATCCCGCCTCGGCGAGCAGCTTCTTGGCGCGCGCCGTGTCGTACGCGTTGACGCCGGTGAGGTCCTCGTACCAGGGGTCCGTGGGCGGCACCATGGAGCCGATGGGCTTGCCGTAGCCGCCCCAGACGGACTTCAGCAGCTTCTCGTCGTCGATGGCGGCGGAGACGGCCCGGCGCACCTTGACGTCGGTGAACGGCTTGGCCTTGTCGTTGAAGGCGAGCAGCAGCTTGGTGGTCGAATTCCCGTCGTTCACCTTGTAGTTCGGGTTGTTCTTGAACTGGTCGAGGGCGTCGGGCGACTGCTCGCTCGTGACGATGTCCACGGCGTTGGTCAGCAGCGCGTTGTTCAGCGCGGTGGCGTCCTTGTAGTAGTGGAAGACGACCCGCTTGTTGGCCGCCGCGTCGCCCCAGTAGCCGGCGAACCGGTTCAGGGCGAGGGCGGAGCCGCGGGTCCACTTGTCCAGCGCGTACGGGCCGGTGCCGTCCTCGGTCGTCTTCAGGTTCTTCGCCTGGGAGTTGATGATCCAGACGTAGGAGAGGTTGTAGACGAAGGAGATCGACTTCTTCGACAGCCTGACCTCGACCGTCCGCGCGTCGGGCGTCCCGACGGACTCGATGACCGAGAGGTTGCTCTTGCGCGCGGACTGCGAGTCCTTCGCGATCACCTTCTCCAGGCTGTACTTGACGTCCTGGCTGGTGAGCTTCTTGCCGCTGTGGAACTTCACGCCGTCGTGGAGGGTGAAGGTGTACGTGAGGCCGTCGGGGGAGACCTTGTAGTCCTGGGCGAGGAGCTTGTCGACCTTGCCGTCGTCGGTGAGCTTGAACAGCCCTTCGTAGACGTTGCCGTTGAGCGCCTCGGTCACGCCCTGGCCGCCGCCCCCGGTGTTGTCGAGGTTCTGCGGCTCGTAGAGCGAACCGATGTCGATGACGGCGTCCTTGCCGCTCCCGCCCCCGGACGCGCCGGCGCCGCCGCCGCAGGCCGTGAGGGTCAGGGCGAGGGCGGCGGCGGTCGCTCCGCCGTACAGGGAGGTCTTCTTGATGTTCATGAGGAGTACGCGCTTTCGTGCTGCGGGTTCGTGCCGGGAGGCGGAGACGCCGGTCGATCAGTGCTGTGCGGGGAAGCCGTCGCGGAAGACGGGACGCTTCTCACCGGCCGTCACGGGCAGGTGGAAACGGTTCTGCCGCGGCGGCATCGGACAGTTGTACTGATCGGAGAAGCCGCAGGGGGGCACGAAGGCGCGGTTGAAGTCGAGCAGGACCCGGCCCTCGCCGGTGCGCGTGACGAACAGGAACCGTCCGGCGCCGTAGGTGGTGTCGCCGTTGGTCGGGTCGCCGAAGACGAGCAGCAGGGTGCCGTCGTCGTCGAAGGCGCTCAGGGTGTAGTCCCGTCCGTCCAGGGTGAGTTCGATGTCGCCCGGCACGACGAGGTCACGGGTGCCGCCGTTGTCCCGGATGTGCTCGAACGCCACCCGCCTGGCGCCCGGCATCGGGGTGTAGGAGGCCTCCAGCACCCAGGCCGGGTCGTACGGGAAGACGTCGGTGCGGTCGAAGTGCCGGATCGCGGGGGAGTCCGCGTCCCAGAAGCGCAGCCCGTACTCGGGCGCGCCGGTGACGGCGTCGGTGCGCTCGATCGTGGTGACGGTCACGGTCTCCGGCTGTCCCGCGCGGGCCGCCTCGGGGTCGGGGCGCTCACCGGACGGCGACCAGCGGGTCTCGACGAGGGCGAGGTTCCCCGTGGCCGAGGTGACGGCGTGACGCCGCTCGGTGCGCCATGCCTCCCAGTCCCCGGCGGGATCGACGGACGGCTCGCGGGACGGGGCGGCGTGCGACACGGCGTTACTCACTCACCTAGACGTTCAGTGCGGTCACGCCACGAATGTCACGGTGCGTGAACTTCAACCCAAAGGGCCTTCTTTATCGTCCATAAGCAGCGCTAATGTCAAATGTGACTGCATGCTGAGACTCGCGAACGGGCGCGCGGCGGGGCCGGGGTGGACCGGCGGGGCCGGTGGCCCGGGACCGGGGCCCCGGGGAGGGGTGGGGCCCCGGTCCGGGCCGTGCGCCCGGCACACGACGGTCGGGACGTGCTCGTGTGCCGGGCGCGGTTCGGCGGCGGCGGCGGACCTGCCCGTCGGTGCGGCCCCGGGGGGCGTGGCGTGTCTCACGTCCGGCGCCGCCCGCTGTCCGGTTCCGTTCGTGTCCGGTGTCGCGGGCCATGCGGCCCGGTGTCCGGCGCCGCTCGGCGGCCGGCGTCGCGGGGCCCGCCCGGGCCGGCCTCCGGGAGAGCGGTCGGGCGGGCCGGGCGGCTCACGCGGTGGGCGGCCCCGCCTCCGTGATCCAGGTCTGGGCCCAGGTCACCAGGGCCGGGTCGTTGAGGCCGTCGACCCAGAGGTCGGCCCGCTCCACCCCGCGCCCGGGGGGCCGGGGTCCGACGCCCATGACGCGCAGTCCCGCGCCGCGCGCGGACTCGATGCCGGTCAGGGAGTCCTCGACCGCCAGCGCGTCCTGCGGCCGGACGCCGCAGCGTTTCGCCGCCTCGGCGTAGACGTCCGGGCGGGGCTTGGGGCGCAACGAGCCGCCCGCCACGACGACATGGTCGAAGTGGCCGAGCAGCCCGGCGCGCCGAAGGCAGGACTCCACCATCTCCAGTGGGCAGTTGCTGGCGACCGCGAGCGGCAGATGGTGGGCCGTGAGGCCGACCAGGGCGGCCGCGCCCGGCATGGTGACCGGGTCCTCGTCGACCAGCGCCATGAAGTGCTGGAGGAGCGAATGGGTCATGTCATAGGTGAGTTCGGGCTTCCCGGTCTCCCGGGCCATGAGGCTTCCGCACTCGGTGTAGTGGACGCCCTGGGCGCGCTCGGCGAAGCCGGCCGGGGGTTTGAGGCCGAACTCCGCGAACACTCTGTTGCGGGCGTCCTGCCAGTGACGTTCGGTGTCCATCAGAGTGCCGTCGCAGTCGAAGACGATGGCGGCGGGGGACCAGTGGGGAATGGGATGAGCTGCCATTTCTGTGCCGTTCTCGGAAAGTGCGCCGACCGCGGCCCGATTCCGACGCGCGGTCACCCGGACCGCGGGAAGGCGCGTTGGACTGATGGGAAGGGAATTCGGGACGATCTTCGGTGATCGCGTGCGGAGGCGACAGATTTGCCTCCGTGGGGCTCGCCACCGCCGGATTTCATCCGTCTGTTCGGGGCGATCCCGGAAACATCGTGCCCACTACGTTAATTTCGTGGCCGAGCGGGGGGCAATCACTACTTCGAGTGTTTCGAGGCGGCGTGCTCGCGCTCCGGGCGTGAACGAAGTACTGGCCCGAGGGTGACTGTACGGAGTGGATTTCTCGTCCGGGCGGGCCGAACGGCCGGTGATATGGGGAAACCCGGTCATTTTCGGGGCGGCCGGGGCGGACCGGCGTGCGAGGGCTCCCCGGAAGCGCATGGGAAATTCCCCGTCGTCATCCGCCGTGCACGGTCGAAGAATAATAAAATCTCCGCACGATACGGCTCGGCGGCGCCGTCGACGCGCGGGCGCACTACTTCTTCGCGCCGCATGTATCGCATGAAATACCGAAGGTGGAACACACGTGCAGGACAGGGCGCGAACGACCCGGAGATCTCTGCTGGAAGCCGCGGCGCAGCTCTTCGTCGAACGGGGATATGCGGGAACGAGTGTCAATGACATAAGCGCCCGTTCGGGGAAGACCAGCGGGGCCGTCTATTTCCATTACTCCAGCAAGGAGAAACTCGCCCTCGCCGTGGTGCGGGAGCGGTTCGCCGCGTGGCCGCAGCTGGCGGTGCACTACACGGCCCCGGACGTGCCGCCGCTGGAAAGGCTCGTCGCCCTGAGCTTCGAGGTGGCCCGGGTGCTGTGCCGGGACGTGATCGCCCGCGCGGGCGCCCGTCTCTGGGCCGAGCGGCGCAGCATCGACGCGGTCGTGCCCACGCCGTTCGCGGTCTGGACCGCGGCCACCACCCGGCTGCTCGCCGACGCCCGGTCGAGGGGAGAGCTCGCCGAGGGGATCGAGCCGGCGCGGGTCGCCCCGGCGCTGGTGGGCGCCTTCTTCGGGCTGTACAGCCTGAGCGACGAGGCGTCGGGGGAGCAGGAGTTCGCGGCCCGGCTCGACCAGTGGTGGCGGCTCGTCCTGAACACGCTGCAGGCGTGCCCGGGGCCGGATGCCCTGATCGCTCGGGCGCGGGCCCGGCTGCCCGTCGGCGGTCCGCTCGCCCGCGGCGGCCGGCGGCCGGTCACCGGGGGATGACGGCCCGGGCGGACGCCGGGCGGCACTCGGCTCGACCGGAGACGCCCCGGCCGCCTCTCCCCGGGTGCCGGGATGCCGGGAGGGCGGCGGCCGGGGCGGAACGGCTCCATCCGGATGACATGGTGCGGCGGCCGGGGGAGGGCCCGCGTCAGGGCCGTGCGCGGCGCCGCCCGTGCGGCCGCGCGTGCCGCCGTTCGCGCCGACGTCCGTGCTGCCGTTCGTTCTGCCGTTTGTGCTGAGCGGGCCCGGGGGCGGCGCCCGTGATCACGGCCTCGGGCGTGCCGACGTGTGGAAGGCGTGGTGCATCTCCCGCAGCCGGTCGGCCTGCGCCGGCACGGGTCCCTGGACCACGATGCCCGGCACCACCTCCTGGACCGGCAGCGCGCGCACGGGGGACGACGGCACGCCCCACTCGTCCAGCCATCGCGTCAACTGGGCCGAGGAATGGGCGTAGACGATGCGGCCGAGGCCGGCCCAGCCGTGGGCGGCCGCGCACATGGGGCAGTGCTCGCCGGAGGTGAAGACCGTCGCCCCGGCCCGCTGCTCGGCCGTGAGATGCGCGGCGGCCCAGCGGGCCAGCTCGAACTCCGGGTGACGGGTGCGGTCGCCGAGGCTGTTCACACGGTTGCGGTCCTCGGCGAGGACCCGGCCGTCGCCGCCCACCAGGACCGAGCCGAAGGGCTCGTCCCCGGCGTTCAGCGCCTCGGCGGCCAGCCGCACGGCCCGCTCCAGATGACGGTGTTCCGCGCCGGTCGGTTCGACGGATGACAAGGGTCTCTCCTCGGGTACGGGGGGTGGGACGGGGTAGAGCGGCGGGGCGGCCTATGCCGCGGTCGGCGCGCCGGCGACCCGGCGGTTCCCGCCGTTGCGGTCCTGCCAGAGCCGGTACACGTCGACGGCCTCCTCGCGCGGATCATGCCGCATCGGCAGCCGGCGTTCCCGGTAGTCCTTCGCGAACTCGCCGTAGAAGGTGTCGAGCTCGAAGTACTTGCGGTCGTCCACGTAGTGCGGCTCGTACGCCTCCCGGGTGGTGAGGAAGACGACCTCGTCGGGCGAGCAGTAGTACAGCGCCCCCAGGCACATGGGGCATGGGTGGGCGAGCACATAAATGGTGGCGTCGGTCAGATGCTCGGTGCCGAGCTTCCGGCACGCCTCGCGAATGGCGAGGATCTCGGCGTGGGCGGTGGGGTCGTCGGTCTGGGCGACCCTGTTCGGGCTCTCGGCGAGGATCTCGCCGTCCTTGACGATGACGGTGGCGAAGGGGCGTCCGCCCTCTTCGACGTTCCGGCGGGCGATCTCGATGGTGTGTCGGGCGAAGTCCATGGGGCCTCCGATGAAAGGTGTGCGCCCGGCGGGGGCGGGCGGATCCGGTGATGGGGGGGGCGGGCCGGGGCGACCGCGGGCGGTGTGTCCCGGCCCGTCGGCCGGTGCCGCGCCTGCCGTGCCGTGCGTGCGTGGCCTTCGGCCTGATGGGCGGTCAGAAGGGCTTGGACGGCAGGTACTTGCCGTCCAGGGTGATCACGGCGCGCTCCCCGCCCTCGGGGTCGGCGACCTTCTTCACGTCCAGCCGGAAGTTGATCGCGCTGATGATGCCGTCGCCGAACTGCTCGTGGACGAGGGCCTTCAGGGTGGTGCCGTAGACCTGGAGCATCTCGTAGAAGCGGTAGATCGTCGGGTCGGTGGGAATTCCGCCGGGGATCGATCCCCGGGTCGGGATGGTCCGCAGCAGCATGGCCGCGTCGGCGTCCAGGTCCAGCAGCCGCGCCACGGCGTCGGCGGACTTCTCCGGGAGCGCCTGCTGGCCGAGGACCGCGGCCGTGACGAAGGCGACCGACAGCTCGGCGGCGTCGGCGATCTGCTGCCAGGTCAGGTCCTTGCGGGTCTTGGCCTCGACGGCGGCCGCGGCGAGGGCCGCGCGGGCGGTGGGGTCGAACTGGGCGTGGGGCATGGGGATTCCTTTCGGTGGCGCCGGCGCCGAGGCGGCCGGCGAGTTCTTCGGGGCGGCGAGGCCCGTCGCCCGGGCGGGTCAGGCCGCCGGGACGGCGGGGCCGACGGTCTCGACGGATCCGGTCGCGATGTCGAACACCCAGCCGTGCAGGGTGAGCGTCCGGGCGGCCAACGCGCGGGCCACCGAGGGATGGGTGACCAGGTTCCGCAGCTGCGCGGCGACATTGGCGCGGACCAGGGCCGCGGGTCCGGACGCGCCGTGCGCGTCGGGGACGACGGCGCGGGCGGCGTCCGCGTGCCGCAGCCAGCCGGCGACCGCCGGGGCTCCGCTCAGGTCGTGCTCCTCGGTCAGGGCGGTCATGGCGCCGCAGGCCGAGTGCCCGCAGACGACGGCGTCGGTGACGCCCAGCACGGAGACCGCGTACTCGATGCTCGCTGCGACACCGTCGGCGGCCGAGGTGTGGGCCGGAACCAGATTGCCCGCGGTGCGGACGACGAACAGCTCGCCGGGCTCGCTCTGGGTGATCAGCTCGGGCACCACGCGGGCGTCGGAGCAGCCGATGAACAGCGTCCTCGGCCGGTGCGTCGTGGCCAGCCGGGCGAACAGCCCCGCCTTCGCGGGGAAGACGTCGCGGCGGAAACGCTCGGAGCCGTCGGTGATGTCGTGCACGGTCACTCCCTTCGGTGGTCGCCGGCCTGGTGGGGCTGACGTGTTCCACCATGCATGACCTGCTGTTATAGAGTCCAAGTCATGTCGTCCATAGGTCGCATTGGTCTCATCTATGGCCTGGAGTCGGTCGGGGCGCGACCAGCGGGCATAGGCCGCGGTCGGGGTCCGCCGGGCGTTCGATCGTTCCGTTCTATACTCCGGGCATGGGTCCGGAACTGCGCCACCTCCGCTACCTGATCGCCGTGGTCGAGCACGGCAGCTTCACGCGCGCCGCCGATGACCTGCACATCTCCCAGCCCACGCTGTCGCAGCAGATCAGGCAACTGGAGCGGGCGGTCGGCGCCCAGCTGCTCGACCGCGGCGCGCGGGGCGTCCGCGCCACCGACGCGGGCGAGGTCTACGTGCGTCACGCGCGGCGCGCGCTCGGCGAGCTGGCGGCGGCCGACCGGGCCGTCCTCGACGTGGCCGACCTCTCCCGCGGGCATCTGCGCCTGGCGACGACGCCGACCTTCACCGCCTATCTCGTCGGGCCGCTCGCCCGGGAACTCCACACCCGCCACCCCGGCGTCACCCTGGACGTGCGGGAGATGACGCAGGACCGCATCGAGGCGAGTCTCCTGGCCGACGAGCTCGACCTCGGCATCGCGTTCGAGGGCGACCAGCTGCCCGGCATCGCGGCGACCCCGCTCTTCACCGAGACCCTCGGGCTGGTGGTCACCGCCCACCGCCCGGACGACCGGGCCGGACGGCCCGTGCCGGTCCAGGACCTCGCCGGACAGCGACTCGCGCTTCTCAGCAGCGACTTCGCCACGCGCACCCATATCGACGGCTACTTCGCCCGGCACCGGGTCAGCCCGCCGATCGCCGTGGAGGCCAACAGCATCCAGGCGCTGACGGAGATCGTGCAGCGCGTCGACCGGCTGGCCACCGTGCTGCCCGACGCGATCACCGACGACCACCCCCACCTCGCCCCCGTGCCGCTCGACCCCCCGCTGCCGACCCGGGTCGCCGCCCTGCTGCGCAGGGAGAGCGGGTACGAGAGCGCCGCCGCGCGCGCCTTCGCCCGGCTGGCGCGGGCCGTGGTCCGGGAACGCGGCTACGCACCGGCCCGGCCGGGCCCCGACGCCACCGACTGATGGGAGACCGACGACATGACAGCGCCTGGCGACTTCGAGCCCGAGTCGGAGAGGGTCACCCGGCAGTTGCGTGACGAGATCATCGACGGCGCCCGCCCGCCCGGCAGCAGACTCGTCGAGCGCGACCTGGCCGCGGAGCTCGGCGTGAGCAGGCTGCCCGTCCGGGAGGCTCTGAGGACCCTGGTGACCGAGGGACTCGTCACCCCGAGGCCGCGGACCTGGGCGGTGGTGCGGGAGTTCACCCCGACGGACGTCGCGGACCTCGACGAGGTCCGCGCGGCCCTGGAGACGATGACGTTCCGGCTCGCCGCCCAGCGGCGCACCCGCGCCGGACTGGCGGAGCTCCGCGCGGATCTCGACGCCGAGCTGGCGGCGGCGCGCGCGGGCGACGCCGTACGGGCGCGCCGGGCGGCAGCCGACTTCCACGAGACGGTGACGGCACTGGCCGGGAACGAGCTGCTGAACGAGCTCCAGGGCACCCTGCGCAGCAGGATGCGCTGGCTCCTGGCGCAGCACGACGACCTGGTGGCCGTCGCCGAGGAACACCAGGAACTGTACGAGGCGATCGCGGACCGGGACGTGCCCAGGGCCGAGGAGCTCGTCATGAAGCACCTGGCGACCGGGCGCGCCGCCGCGCGCCGCAAGCACGCGCGGGACTGAGCGCGGCGGTCACCGGGCCGGCTCGTCCGCGCGGACGCGGGAGGCCAGCACCGCGATGTCGTCCTCCGCGTCCGCGCCGTAGCGGCCGAGCACCTCGTCGAGCAGGTCCTCCAGCCGCCCGCCCGGCGGCATGCGCAGCTTTGCCAGCCGCCCGACGGACACGTCGATCGCCTCGTCCCGGCGCTCCACCAGCCCGTCGGTGTACATGAACAGCACGGTCCCGGGGCCGCACGGCAGCAGCAGGCTGTCGTACCTCCCGTACCCGGTGCCCAGCGGCGGTCCGACGGGCAGCTCCGGGACGCGGGCCGGCCCGTCCCCGGGAGCGAGGAGGACCGGCGGCAGATGCCCGGCGCTGGCCACCTCGCACACCCCCCGAGACCCGGTCGACCACCACGATCAGGCAGGTCGCCGCGCGGTCCAGGCCCGACCGCTCCACCATGGCGTCCAGCCGCTCCAGGATGCGGTGCGGCGGCAGGTCGTCCGCGGCCAGCAGCCGCAGCAGCGAGCGGTAGTGGCTCATGGCGACGGCTGCCTCCACCCCGTGCCCCATCACATCGCCCATCGCCTTGAGATGGCGTCCGTTCTGCAGCGGGATGACGTCGAACCAGTCCCCGCCGACCAGCACCCCGCGCTCGGCCGGCAGATAGCGGGTCGCGATCTCGATGCTCGGGTGCCGGCCGCGCGGTTCGGAGAGCAGCGAGCGCTGGAGTTCCAGCGCGATCGCGTGCTCGTGGGCGTATCTGCGGGCGTGGTCGAGGTCGATCGCCACCCGGCCGGCGAGTTCGCGGGCGACGGCCACGTCCTCCTCCTTGGTGAAGGAGGGGGAGTCGCCGATGCGGCCGAGCCCGAGCACGCCCTGCGAGCTCCCCCGGGCGGTGAGCGGGACGACGCACATCGAGTGCAGGCCCATGGCCCGGTAGACGGCCGCCCGTTCCGGGACCGGGCCGGACCGGTGGAGCTGATCGGCCGGGGGATTCTCCAGCACCGGCCGGTCGTCCGCCAGGGAACGCTGGACGACGGAGTCCCTCTGGTAGTCGATGTACTCGCCCGGCTCCTGGAACTTCCCGGCGACGAGGTCGCGGACCCGCGGCGACACGGCCAGGGCGGCGCACGGAGTGGCCGATCTCCGGCGGGAAGACCTCGACGGAAGCGACGTCGGCCAGCGCGGGCACCATGAACTCCGCCAGCTCCCGGCAGGTGGTGTCCATGTCCAGCGTGGTCCCGATGCCGGTGGACGCGACGTCGAGCATCGTCAGATAGCGGCGGGCGCGCTCCAGTTCCTCCCGCTGGTGGTGGGCCGAGCTGACCTCCAGCACGATGCCGATCAGGCCGATGTGGACGCCGTCGGCCTCGACCCGGTAGTAGCTGCCGCGCCAGTACCGCCTGTCCCTCCCCGGCAGGTCGCGGGTCAGGCCGCAGAACGTCGCGTCGCGGGGCAGTCCGTCCCGGAGCACCGCTCGCAGCACATGCTGGCGCTGGTCGAACTCCGGCAGCACGGACGCGATGCTCCGGCCGCGGTGCTCGGCCGCCGGCAGGCCGTTGATCAGGGCCTGCGCCGGGTTCACGTACAGGTAGCGCAGATCCGTGTCGTAGAGGGCGATCCCGGCCGGCGCCCCGTCGAAGAGGACCGGGAGGACGGACATGTCGAACGGCGGCGTCCCGGCGTGCGCTTCGGCCTGCACCTCAACCTCCTGGGCCGGGGCGGACCACCCGCCGCCCGGTTCTCCATCGTCGGCCGGACCGCACCGGCTCGCATCCGCACCGGCCGTTCCCCCGGCATGGCCGACGCGCCCCCGCACCGCCCGGAACCGGCCGCCGGATGTGATGCCACCCATAGGAGCCATGTCACATACGAAGGAGCTTCGCAGGACGCGCGGGCCGTCAAAGGAGAAGTAATGGCGCGAAATACGCAATAACGGACATCACGCCGAATCCGGTTAGTACGTCACATCCTTGCGCTCGTCCCGGTCGGCTGCCAACCATGGTCGGCATCGCGGGAAGCCGCGACCGGCCCGGGCGGATCCGCCCCGGGCGGCCCGTGCCACGGCACGGGAATCCGGCCCCGCGGGCCGCCGGGACCGAGACCGGCAGGCCGCACACGACCTTCCCCCACCTGGAGAGTTCCTTCCGCATGACGACGCACACGCAGATCCGCTCCAGCCGCATCGCCCGTCTTCGCACCCTGTCCGTCGCCGGTGTCGCCACCCTCGGCGCCGCGGCCGCGGCCCTCACGCTGACGTCGACGTCCGCGCAGGCCGCCGAGCCGGCCGCGGTGAGCGCCGCCGCGGCCAAGGCCCCGACGGACGCCCGCCAGGCCGCCCCGGGCCACGCGGACAACCTCGACGGCTGGATCAAGGAGTCGCTGGCGATCATGAAGGCCAAGGGCATCCCCGGCAGCTACGAGGGGCTGCACCGCAACATCATGCGGGAGTCGAGCGGCAACCCGAACGCCCAGAACGGCTGGGACGTCAACGCGAAGAACGGCACCCCGTCCAAGGGGCTGCTCCAGGTCATCCAGCCGACCTTCGACGCCTACCACGTCGACGGCACCGCGCACGACCTCACCAACCCGGTCGCCAACATCACCGCGGCCGCCAACTACGCCGCCCACCGCTACGGCTCGATCGACAACGTCGACTCGGCGTACTGAGCCGCCGGCCCCGGCCTCCCCGGCCCGGTGTCCGCTCCCCGACGCCCATGACGCCGGGCCCACGGCCGGCACGGACCGCGCGACGCCGCGGACCGTGCCGGTCGTCGGGTTCCGCGGCCTTCACGGACCCGTGCGGGACCGGCGCCGACGGTGTCCGACGTCCCCCGGCCCGCTTCGGCCCTACCCGGGCCGCTCCCCGCCGCCTCGTCGCCCGCCGCCCCACCGGATCCAGTGCGCCCGGCGCTGATAGCGGGCGACCGGCGGCGCGACCGGGGCGCGGTCCCCGGCCGGCGGCGAGCCGCCGGGCGAGGGCGGAACGGGGGGAGGGGACGGGGGCGCGGAACGGGGAGACCCGGGGACGCCGGGCGCGGCCGGGGCGGTGGCGTCGTCCGGCGGACGGAGTCCTTCCGCCCGGTACCGGGTCGTCGCGATGCTCTCGACGAGCTGCTCCTCGGTGAAGCTCTCCGATCCGGGCACATGGGGCACGAAGCCGATGAGCACCCCGTCGGAGACGATCTCCGCGTCGAGCCCCGACGCCCCGTCGACGTCCCACAGCGCCTCGATCCCCTCGTCGAGGACCACGCGGATGCCGAACTCGTAGACGCCCGCCTCCACGAGGTGCGCCATCACCTCCCGCGCCCGGAGCGCCGCGACCATCCGTTCGGCCCGCTCCTCGTCCACGGCACACCTCCCTCCGGCCCCCGGCGGCGGCCGCCACGGGCCGCGGCGCCGGTTCAGCCTTCGGCGTCCCCCTCCAGGCGCTCGCCCTCCGCCTGGGACGGCTGGGTGCGTGTCGTGGCGGGGTGCCGCGGTTCGGCCGGGTTCAGATCCTCGTCCAGGCGCTCGCCCTCGGCCTGCGACGGAGTCGGGTACTCCTCGTTCACCTTCATGACCGCCTCCACGGTCGGAACGCGCGGGTACATGACACTGCCCGCATTCCGAGCCTAACGCGCGGACCGGCAGGCGGCCCGGCCGCGAGGCCCCGCCGGGAGCGCGCCCCCCGGCGGGGCGCGGACGCCCGCGCGGGCCGCCGCCCCGCCCCGCCCCGGCCGGGCGCGGCACACGGCCGCCGAGTCGTGAGGCGCACGGTCACGGTGCACTGTGGAAGACGTGAGGATCGGCGAACGCTTCACGTCTCTGCGGGAATCATGGCGGCCGGGCCATGGGCTGCTGGTGCTGCCCCTCGCCCTGATCGCCCTGATCACCGTCCTGGACATCCTCTCGGGGAAGGACGTCCAGCTCGGACCGCTGCTGGTGATCGCGCCCGCGCTCAGCGCGTCCTTCGCGGGCCCGACGCTGACCGCGGTGATCGGGGCGCTGGCCGTGGCGGCCGAGACGTTCATAGTCCAGCACCTCGGCGTGCTGGAGACCCGGAACTCGGCGGTGCAGATCAGCGCCATCGCCGTGCTCAGCACGCTGACCGTGTTCTTCTGCCTGGCGCGGGAACGGCGCGGCAGACAGCTCGCCCAGGTGCGGACGGTGGCGGAGGCCGCACAGCAGGTGCTGCTGTGGCCGCTGCCCGAGCGCATCGGCCCCCTGCGGGTCGCCTCCCTGTACCTCCCCGCCGAGGACGAGGCCCTGATCGGCGGGGACCTCTACGCGATCACCCGGGTCGAGGGCGGGACCCGGGTGCTGATCGGTGACGTGAGGGGCAAGGGCCTGGCCGCGATCGGGGAGGCCGCCGTCCTGCTCGGCGCGTTCCGGGAGGCCGCCCACCAGCAGACCGCCCTGCCCGCGCTCGCCTCGGCCCTCGAACGGAGCGTCTCCCGCTACCAGGCCGACTTCGAACCGGAGGGCGAGGCCGGCGAGCCCTTCGTCACCGCGCTGCTGCTGGAGATCCCCGACGAGGGCACCATCGGCCGGATGACCAGCTGCGGTCACCCCCCGCCCCTGCTGCTGGGCGCGGGACGCTCCGTCACCGTGCCGCGGCTGCGCCCCGCGCCGCCGCTGGGGGTCGGCGCCCTCGGGCCGGCCCAGTACCCCGTCGACCCGTTCGACTTCGGGGACGGCGACACCCTGCTCCTCTACACCGACGGAGTCATCGAGGCCCGGGACCGGGGCGGGGCGTTCTACCCCTTCGCGGAACGGGCCGCCCGGTGGACCGATTCCTCCCCGGAGGTCCTCGTCCACCACCTGCGGCGCGATCTCCTCGCCCATGTCGGCGGCAGGCTGGGCGACGACGCGGCCGTCATCGCCATCCGCCGTCAGCCCGTCGTCGCCGAGCCGCACCCCTTCGTGAAGGCCGTCCATCTCGACGGGGTCCGCGGCGGCGCCGGCGACCCGGTCGCGAGGGCCGACGGGGACGGGCCGGGCGCGTCGGCCGCGTGACCCGGGACCGGCCGTCCGCGCGGATGGCCGCGGGCGTCCCCGGGCGTACGCTGGCCGTAACGCCTGTGCACCGCGAGGGCGACGGAGGCGGAGGCATGACCGACCCCCACGGCTTTCTCAGGACCGATCGCCGGCCCGTTCCGGGCCGCCCCGTGCGGGAACGGCTGGGCGACTGGAGCGAGGTCCACGCGGGGCAGGCCCGGCTGCCCCTCGTGTCCGAACAGGCGGGACGCTGCATGGACTGCGGCATCCCCTTCTGCCACAGCGGCTGCCCCCTGGCCAACCTCATCCCCGAGTGGAACGCCTACGCGCGCAAGGGCGACTGGCGCGCCGCGGCCGAGCGGCTGCACGCGACGAACAACTTCCCCGAGTTCACCGGCCGGCTCTGCCCGGCGCCGTGCGAGGACGCCTGCGTCCTGTCCATCAACGCCGACCCCGTGACGATCAAGGACGTGGAGCACGCCATCGCCGACGAGATCTGGGCGCGCGGATACGCGGAGCCGCGACCGCCCGGACGGCTCACCGGCCGGTCCGTGGCGGTCGTGGGCTCCGGACCGGCCGGACTCGCGGCGGCCCAGCAGCTCACCCGCGCCGGCCACGCCGTCACCGTCTACGAACGCGCCGACCGCGTCGGCGGACTGCTGCGCTACGGCATCCCCGCGTTCAAGCTGGAGAAGCACCACGTGGACCGCCGCGTCGAGCAGATGCGGGCGGAGGGCACCGAGTTCCGCACCGACGCGGACGTGGGCGACGGCGTCGACGCCCGCGCGCTCGTGGAGCGGCACGACGCGGTCGTCGTCGCCGTCGGGGCCGCGGAGCGCAAGGAACTGCCCGTCCCGGGCCGGGAGCTGCACGGCATCCACCAGGCCATGGACTACCTGACCGCGGCTAACCGGGTCGCGGAGGGCGACCGGGACGTCCCCGGCATCACCGCCGAGGGCCGGCACGTCGTGATCATCGGCGGCGGCGACACCGCCTCGGACTGCCTGGGCACCGTCCTGCGCCAGGGCGCCGCCTCCGTCGCGCAGCTCGACATCAATCCCGAGCCCGGCCCCGTCCGCCCGGACACCGAGCCCTGGCCGGTGCGCCCCAAGGTCTACCGCGTGTCCCACGCCCACGAGGAGGCCCGGGACCGGGACGGCGCGGACCCCAGGCGCTTCTGCGCCGCCACCCTGGGCTTCGACGACGACGGCCGGGGCCGCGTGCGCGCGCTGCGCCTGGTGGAGGTGACGCCCGGGGACCGGGCGCCGCGGCCGGGCACGGAGCATGTGATCCCCGCCGACCTGGTCCTGCTGGCCCTCGGCTTCCACGGTCCGCGACGCGACGGGGGACTGGTGCGGCAGCTCGGCCTCGTCCTCGACGACCGGGGGAACTACGCCCGCGACGCCGCCTTCGGCGCGGTGACGACCGACGCGGCCCGCCCGGCCGGGGTGTTCGTCGCGGGCGACGCGGGACGCGGCCAGTCCCTCATCGTCTGGGCCATCGCGGAGGGACGCTCCGCCGCCGCGGCGACGGACCGCTACCTCAGCGGCTCCACGACGCTCCCCGCCCCCGTGGCGCCGCACGACCGGCCCCTGGCCGCCTGAGCCCCGGCCGCCCCCCAGCCCCTGCCCGGTACGCGCCCCGCCCGGCCGCCCCGCCCCCGCGGCGTCGAAGAACATGAGGCTCAGCCACGGAAGAATGCGCTTTTGTGTCCCCTCCCGCAGGCCGGAGGATGGCCGGGAACCGGCCCACAGGGGAGGAACCATGACGTCAGCCATCGAAACGGGGCTGCTGCCCCTCACGGCCGAGGCCCGCCCCGGCGGACTCGCCGTCGGGGGCGTCCCGCTCGTCGACCTCGCGGAGCGCTTCGGCACCCCGCTGTTCGTCTACGACGAGGAACACCTGCGCCGCCGCTGCCGGGAGGCGGTCGCCGCCTTCGGCCAGGACAACGTCGCCTACGCCTCCAAGGCGTTCCTGTGCACGGCGATGGCCCGTCTCGCCCACGAGGAGGGGATGCTGCTCGACGTCGCCTCCGGCGGCGAACTGCGGGTGGCCCTGCACGCGGGCGTGCCGGCCGACCGGATCGTGCTGCACGGCAACAACAAGAGCGAGACGGAACTGCGCACGGCGATGACGGCCGGGCTGCGCCACATCGTGGTCGACAGCCTCGACGAGATGGACCGCATCGAGCGGCTGCACGCAGAGGAACGGCTGCCGCCCGCGCACGTACAGCTGAGGGTCGCCCCGGGCGTCGCCGCGGGCGCGCACGAGGCGATCAGGACCGGCGGCCACGACTCCAAGTTCGGCTTCGGCCTGGCGGACGGGGCCGCCGCACACGCCGTGCGGCGGGCCGGCGGGTCCCCGGCGATGATCCTGGACGGCATCCACGCGCACGTGGGCTCCCAGGTCCTGGACACCGCCGAGCTCGCGGCGGGCGCCGCGGCCGTGGCGCGGTTCGCGGTCGAGACGGGCGCCCCCCGGCTGACCGTCGGCGGCGGCCTCGGCGTCGCCTACGAGGCCGGGCAGACCGTGCCCTCGTTCGCCGACTGGGCCACCGCGGTGCGGAGCGCCGTCCGGGAGGCGGGCTGGCACGGCGAGGTCACGGTGGAGCCCGGAAGGTCCATAGCCGCCCGCGCCGGACTGACCCTGTACCGGGTCGGGACGATCAAGCGGATCGAGGGCGTGCGGACCTACGTCGGGGTCGACGGCGGGATGAGCGACAACCTGCGCCCCGCCCTGTACGGCAGCCGCTACGAGGTCTTCCTGCCGCGCAGTCCGCACGCGCCGCGGCCCTGGCGGGCGCGCCTGGTCGGCAAGCACTGCGAGAGCGGCGACGTGATCGTCGACGACGCCGCCCTGCCCGCCGGGACCGCCGTCGGGGACGTCCTGGCCACCCCGGTCACCGGCGCCTACGGATACGCCATGGCGTCCAACTACAACAAGCTGCCGCGCCCGGCGGTCGTCTTCGTCCGCGACGGCGCGGTCCGCACCGTGGTGCGCCGCGAGACCGAGGAGGACCTGCTGCGTCTGGACGTCGACGAACCCGCGGGCCCCCTGGGGCGTTCCGCGCCGATACCGCCTAGTCTGACCCGATGCTGAACAGTGCCCGACTGCTCGTCCTGCTGGAGATAGCCCGCACGGGCACCATCGTGGCCGCGGGCCGGGCGCTGCACCTGAGCCCGTCCGCGGTCTCGCACCAGCTCGCCCGGCTGGAACAGGAGGTCGGGGCCGCGCTGGTGGAACGTCAGCCGCAGAGCCTGCGGCTGACTGCGGCCGGGGCACGGCTGGCCGAGCACGCGCAGGCCGTCGCCGATCTGATGGCCGTCGCGCAGGACGACCTGCGCGCGCACTCCGCCGGCGAGGCGGGCGTGCTCCGGGTGGGGTTCTTCGCCTCGTCGGGCCTGGAACTGCTGCCGCGGGCCCTGTCCGCCTTCGCGGCCGAGCGGCCGAACGTCGAACTGGAGCTGATCCTGGGGCAGCCGCACGAGACGGTGCCCGATCTGGAGGCCGGCCGGCTCGACGCGGCGGTCGTCTTCGAACACCCGCTGGACCCCTGGTGCCGGCACGCGGGCGTCGACGTCGAGATGTTCTTCGACGAACCCCAGCTGGTGGTCCTCCCGTTGGGCCACCGCTTCGGCCGGCGCACCGCCGTCCGGCTCGCCGCCCTGGAGGGGGAGACCTGGATCGGGACGCACGGCGGCCGCACCGGCGAACCGGTGCTGGAACGCGCCTGCGCGACCGAGGGGTTCCGCCCCCGGATCCGCTGCCGCACCGACCACTACCAGGTCACGGTCAACCTGGCCCGGGCCGGCATGGGCATCGCGCTCGTCCCGGCCCTCGGGCTCGGGGACAGCACGGGGGTCCACGTCTGCCGGCTGGACCATCCCCGGCTGCACCGCCGGATCGGCGTCGCGACCCGGCCCACCAACCGCAACCCGCTGCTGCGGATCTTCCTCGCGGAACTGCGGTCGGCGGCCGAGGAGATCAGCTCCCTGCTGGAGATGCAGTGGTCCTGACGGGACCGGGCCGTCCCCTCCCCTCGCGGGGCGGGGACGGCCCGGTCCCGCGAGAGGAGAGGCGGCCCGGCCTCCCGTCGCTCCGTCAGGGTGCGGAGCGGCCGGCGCAGGCCGCCAGAGTGCGGCCGACGTCCCGCACGGCGTGCACCGCGGCCCGCTCCGCGCCCGGCCCCAGCCCCGTGTCCCAGTGCGCCACCACCCCGTACGCGAGCCGGCGGGCCCCGACGATGACTCCGGCGTCCGCGCGGACCCCGGTGTCGGTGCCGGTCTTGTTGGCCACCAGCAGCCCGCCGGGCAGCGGATCGGGGAAACCGGGCGCGTAGGGGTCGTGGTCCACCAGGGCCGGGACCAGCCCGTGGTCGGTGTTGGCCCGCATCCACCCCAGCAGCCGCGCCGAGGCCGAGGGGGAGACCATCGTGCCGCGCGCCGCGTGCGTCACCAGCCGCGCCAGATCCCGCGCGGTGCCGGTGGCGAACACCGGCGGCACGTCCGGGCCGCGCACGTCGCGGACCCGGTCGTGGAGCGTGAGGCGGTCCAGCCCCAGCCGCTGCGCCAGCCGGGCCGTGGACTCCCGGCCCACCAGCCGCAGCAGCGCGTTGGTGGCGGTGTTGTCGCTGACCGAGGCGGTCAGCCAGGCCAGGTCCTCGACGCTCCAGCCGCCCCGGCTCATCCGGCGCAGCAGCCCGGTGCCGTCCGCGCGGTCCTCGTCGAGCACCTCGACGAGCCGCCCGGCCGGCAGCTCACCGCTGTCCAGCCGGCGGGACACCTCGGCGAGCAGCAGCAGCTTCGAGGTGGACGCGACCGGCAGCACCACGTCGTCGTCGACCCCCACCGCGCCGCCCCCGTCCACGTCGACGGCGGCGACGGCCAGGGTGAGCGGCAGCGCCGCCGACCGCCGTGCCGCCGCGGCCACCTGGGACAGACTCATCGGACCCTCACCACTTCCCCCGCCCGCTCCGCGGTCGGGCGGCCGTCCCGGACCGCGACCCGCCCCGCGACCACCACGGTACCGACGCCCTCGGGCGTCAGCAGCGGGCGGTCGAACGTGGCGCGGTCGCACACCGTCTCCGGATCGAACACCACCAGGTCCGCGACCGCGCCGTCGCGGACCTCCCCGCGACCCGTGAGACCGAACCGCCGGGCCGGCAGCCCCGACATCTTGTGCACCGCCCGCTCCAGCGACAGCAGCCGCTCGTCGCGCGCGTAATGACCGAGCACCCGGGCGAAGCTCCCCGCCCAACGGGGGTGCGGGCGGCCGGGCTTGGGGACCCCGTCCGAGCCGATCATCGACAGCGGACCGGCCAGCACCCGCCGGACGTCGTCCTCGCGCATGGAGTGGCTGATGATGGTCACCTCGCCCCGCTCGGCCAGCAGCAGGTCGCACACGTAGTCCACCGGGTCGACGCCCTGCTCGGCGGCGAGATCGGCGACCCGGCGGCCCTCGGCGTCCGGGCGGGACCGCGCGGCGGCCACCGCGATGAGGTCCCAGCCGCCGTTGCCCACGGTGTTCTCCCACCCCGCGACGCCCGCGGCGATGTCCGCCCGGATCCGGTCGCGGACGTCGCCGCGGCGCAGCCGCTCCAGCAGCGCGCCGACGCCGCCCTCGCTCGCCCACGGCGGCAGCATCGCGTGCAGCACGGTGCTGCCCGCGGTGTACGGGTACACGTCGCACAGCACGTCCACGCCCTCGGCGCGGGCCCGCTCCAGCCGGGGCAGGGTGCGCAGCGTGGCGCCCCAGGCGTGCCGGCCCGCCGTCTTGTGGTGGGAGACCTGGAGCGCGGCGCCGGAACGCCTCGCGATCTCCAGCGCCTCCTCCAGGGCCGGTTCCACCTGCGCCATCTCGTCGCGCAGATGGGTGACGTAGGGCTTGCCGCGGCGGGCGGCGACGGCGGCCAGCGCGACGATCTCCTCGGTGTCGGCATAGGTGCCGGGCGGATAGATCAGCCCGGTGGACAGGCCCGCCGCGCCCTGCGCCAGCGCCCGGTCGAGCAGGGCGCACATGGCGTCCAGCTCGTCGGGCCGGGGCGGGCGGGCCTCGAAGCCCATCACCCCGGCGCGCAGCGTGCCGTGGCCGACGAGCGAGGCGATGTGGTTGTGCCGCAGCGCCGGATCCTGACCGGCGGCGAACGCGTCGAAGTCCACCGCGGGCCGGACCGGACCGATTCCGAACGTCACCCGGAGGTGTTCGGCCAGTTCGGGCAGCCGCTCCGGCAGCGACGGGAACAGGCTGGTCCCGCAGTTGCCGCAGATCTCCGTGGTGACGCCCTGGAGCAGCGGCGCGAGACGCAGCTCGTCGGCCGGCGCCGGGGCGCCGTCGCCGAGGGGCGCGGCCAGGGCGTCGGAATGGGTGTGCACATCGATGAACCCGGGGGCGACGACCCGGCCGGACACGTCCAGGACCTCGGCCGCGGCCGCCTCCGTCCCGGCCGGGAGCACGGCGATCCGTCCGTCGGCGACCGCGACGTCCGCCTCCCGGGCGGGCGCGCCGGTGCCGTCGACGAGCGTCCCGCCGCGCAGCAGCAGATCCAGGGGGCGGCCCATCACAGCACCGTCGACAGGAAGGCCCGCGTGCGCGCGTGGCGCGGGGAGGTGAACAGGAGGTCCGGGCTCCCCGACTCGACGACGGCGCCCCGGTCCATGAACAGGACCCGGTCGGCGACCTCGCGGGCGAAGCCCATCTCGTGCGTGACCACGATCATCGTCATGCCCCGGCGGGCCAGATCGCGCATGACGCCCAGGACCTCGCCGACGAGTTCGGGGTCGAGCGCGGAGGTCGGCTCGTCGAAGAGCATCAGGGCGGGCTCCATGGCCAGCGCGCGGGCGATCGCCACCCGCTGCTGCTGACCGCCCGACAGCTGCGCCGGGTAGTGGTCCGCCCGGTCCGCGAGACCGACCTCGGCGAGCAGTTCCTGGGCCCGCTTCGCGGCCTCGGCGCGGGAACGCCCCTTCACGGCGACCGGGCCCTCCATCACGTTCTGCACCGCCGTGCGGTGCGGGAACAGGTGGAACCGCTGGAACACCATGCCGATCCGTTCCCGCTGGCGCCGGATGTCGCGCGGGCGGCGCTCGCGCAGGACCCGGCCGGACGGGCCGTGCTGCTCGTAACCGATCAGCTCGCCGTTCATCCACACCCGGCCCGCGTCGATTCCCTCCAGGTGGTTGAAGCAGCGCAGCAGGGTCGACTTGCCGGAGCCGGAGGGGCCGATGACGCACAGCACCTCGCCGCTGCGGACATCCAGGTCGATGCCCTTCAGCACCTCGGTGTCGCCGAACCGCTTGCGGACCCCGCGGGCCCGGAGAATCACGTCGCTCATGCCGTCGCTCCCTTCCCGCCGGTACGTCCGGGCCGCAGATCGGCCAGGATCCTGCGCCGCAGCGACGGGGCGGCCCCCGGGCTGTAGCGGCGTTCGATCGCGTGCTGCCCGATGCTGGCGACCGTCGTGAGGGCCAGGTACCAGAAGGACGCCACCAGCAGCAGCGCCACCACCTCGAAGTTGGCGAGGTAGAGGTGCTGGGAGACGGTCATCAGGTCGGAGCCCGCGATGACCGACACCAGCGAGGTCGTCTTGAGCATGGAGATGAACTGGTTGCCGAACGGCGGGACGATGACCCGCATCGCCTGCGGCAGGACGACCCGGAACAGGATCTGCCGGTTCGACATGCCGAGGGACGCCCCGGCCTCGCGCTGGCCGGGATCCACGCTCCCGATGCCCGCCCGTACGATCTCGGCCATGTAGGCGCCCTCGTTGATCGAGAGCCCGAGCAGCGCCGCCACGAAACCGGTGATCACCTGGTTCGACTGCCAGCTGATCAGCTTCGGCCCGTCGAAGGGGACCCCGATGCTGATCACCGGGAACAGCAGCGCCAGGTTGAACCAGAAGATGAGCTGGACCAGCAGCGGGGTGCCCCGGAAGAACCAGGTGTACGCACCGGCCGTGAACCGCAGCACCGGACTGTCGGAGAGCTGCATCACCGCGACGACGACCCCGATGACCACGCCGACGGCCATCGAGACGAGGGTGAGCTGGACCGTCACCCACAGGCCCTGGAGGATCACCCCGTCGAACTGGTACTGGGCGACGATGTCCCAGTGCAGATGGGGATTGACGATGACGGTGTACGCGATCCACACCGCGAACAGCGCGGCGGCCAGCACCGCCAGCCAGCGTCCCGGCCGGGGCCGGCGGCTCAGCCGCAGGGCGAGGTCGTCGTCGGGCGCGGCCGCCCCTTCGGCGGGCGCCTCGGACGTCTTCTGATACGTCATGTCCGTTCTCACTGCCCGTCGTTGACCGTTGCCTCGGTGACGGCGCTGTCGCCGACCTTCCACGTGTCGAGGATCTTGCGGTACTCCCCGCTGTCGATCAGCTCCTGCAGCGCCCGGTGCACCGCGTCGCGCAGTCCGGCCTGGCTCTTCGAGACCGCGATGCCCCACGGGGCGGTGCCGTACTGCTTCGACAGCACCTCGTACGCGCCACTCTTCTTCTCGGTGAACATCCTGGCGACGGGGTAGTCGACGATGGTCGCGACGGCGCGTCCGCTGTCCAGCTGGAGCAGCCCCGTCGGCGCGTCCTCGCTCTGCGAGATCCGCATCTTCTCCCCGCACTCGGCGTTCTGCTCCTCGCCGATGCGCAGGTTGGAGCTGCCCTTGGCGAGCACGACGCTCTTCCCGCACAGGTCTTCGAGGGACGCGATGCCCTGCGGGTTGCCTTTCTTCGTCATGATGACGCCGCCGGTGCGGAAGTAGTCGACGAAGTCGACCGCCTGCCGCCGCTGGGCGCTGTCGGTCATGGACGACATGACCAGGTCGAAGCGGCCGGATTCCAGACCGGGTATCAGCCCGTCGAACGCGGCGTTGGTGAGCTCCAGGCGAAGGTTCAGCCGGCGGGCGACGGCCTCGGCCAGATCCGGGTCGACCCCGGTGAGCCGGGTGGTCCCCGGGGCGTACATCTCCATCGGCGGATAGCCCACCGCGGTGGCCACCCTGAGCACCCCCTGCTTCCGGTACGGATCGGGGAGCAGCTCCGCCGCCGGCCGGCCGTCGGCGGCCCGGGAGGAACTGCCGGACGGGGCGTCGCCCTGGCCGGAACGCCCGCAGGCGGTGGCCGCGAGAGCGACGACGGCCAGGGCTGCCAGACAGCGCAGAGAACGGGGACGTTTCATCTGATTTCTCCCTCAACGGGGTGGCGGTGCGCCGATGCTGGCAGCCGGGCCCGGGGGAATGGAAGATGATGAAGCCATTCATGCCTGACCATCGAAATCTGTACGGGTCCCGCGCCGCGCGCCCGGACCCGGAACGGGATTGGGACATCGCATGCCACGACCTCCGGGCCGACGCGCCCTGCTGCTGTCGGCCGGCGGGCTGCTCGCGGGCGCCTCGGGCTGCTCGGGAACCTCCCGCCCGGCGGGCGCGGCCGCGTCCGGCTCCCCGCCGGCGGCGCTCCCCGCGACCACCGCCTGGCGCCCGGACCGCGGCGACGTCGACCCCGACGTGAAGCTGCGGGCCGTCCAGGTGGTGGAGGCGATCGGCGCCTGGCCCGCCGGACAGGGCGGCGCGGACGCGGCGAAGCGGCGGGTCGCCGCGCTGGGGGCGGCGCCGTCGCTGGTGGACCGGGCGGGCCCGTTGCGGCCCGCCGCGGACACCGCCGCGCTCCAGGTGGTCGACGCGCAGTACGGCGGGATCCTGGCGGACGCGGCCAGTGTGATGGTGGCGTACCGGCAGTGGACCCCGGGGCATGCCGGGGGCACCACCGTCGACGTGCGGCTGCGCCGGGCGCGGCCCCGCTGGGAGGTCACCGAGCTCCGTCCCGGCCGCCCCGGCCCGCCCGCGGCCCGGCTGCCCGCGGCGGCGCGGCAGGTGCTGGACCACGCGCGGATCGGCCTGCCCCCGGCGGCCGAGGCCGACGTCCGCAGCGGGCACGTCCATCCGGCCGCGCTGCGCGCCCTGCTGGAACTGGCCGGAACGTACCGGATCGACGTCACGGTGTTCAGCTCCGGACACCCGCTGTACGTGTTCGGCACCGACCGGCGCAGCGACCACCCGCCGGGCCGGGCCTTCGACGTGTGGCGGATCGACGGGCGCCGGGTCGTGGACCGGGCGACCCCGCGCCGGCTCATCGAGTCGTTCATGCGGGACGCCGCCGCGGCCGGCTCGTACAACGTCGGAGGGCCGGTCCGGCTGTCCGGGGGCGCGACCCCGAACCAGTTCTTCAGCGACGACACCCACCACGACCATGTGCACGCGGGGTTCGCGGGCTGAGGCCCGCGCGGCGGCTCGGGGGCGCTGGTCGAGACCGGCGCCGAGCGGCGGCCGGGGCGCGTCGGGCGGCGAGCCGGCCGCCTCGCCGACGCCCCGGCCGCACGCCGGCTCATGCGCCTCCGGCACGAAGAACGAGCCGGCGGTGGGCGCGACCGGCTTCCCCATCACCGGGTACGGCGGCTGCGCCGAACCCGGCGTGGCACGCGCCGTCCTGGTCGCCGCCGTGCTGCTCCGGCCCTACCGGACCAGGGCGCGGGACCGGCGCACGGCCGGGGACCCGCCGGCCTGACCGCCGGCCCGCCCGCCGGGCGGCCCCGGACGGCTCGAACGCGCTCCTGCGGACGCGGAGTTCGCGGACCTAGGCTCGGCGTCATGCGTGTACTCTTCGCCTCGACCCGGGGCACGGGCCACTTCCACCCCCTCGTTCCCTTCATCGACGCCTGCGCGGAACGGGGCGACGACGTCCTCGTCGTCGGCCCGCCCGGCCTCGAACCGCAGCTCGCGTCCCGGCCGCAGCCGTACCGCGTCGGCGCGAACCCTCCGGACGACGAACTCCTGCCGATGATGGACCGGCTGCGGCGCCTGCCCCCGGACCGGGGCGTGTCCGTGATGGTCCGTGAGGTCTTCGGCCGGCTGTACGCCGACGCGCTGCTGCCCGCGCTCGACGAGGCGTGCCGCACCTGGCGCCCCGACCTCGTGCTGCGCGAACCATACGAATTCGCCTCGGTGGTGGCCGCCGAACGCCACGGAGTCCCGCACGCCCGGGTCGCGATCAGCGCCGCCCGGTTCGGGCAGGAGGCCGACCCGCTGCTGGACCCCGTGCTCGACCGGTACGGCCGCGGCATCGCCGACCGCCTCCGGGCCTCCCCGTACCTGTCGCGGCTGCCGGCCTCCCTCGACCCCTCGCCGTATCCCGCGACCCACCGCTACCACACGCCCGCACCGCACGGCGCGCCGCGGGAACGGCGGCACGACGGCGAGGACCCGCTGGTCTACCTCACCCTCGGCACCGAGGCGGGCTCCCTCCCCACCGCCCCCGGCCTGTACCGGGCGCTGCTGGACGCGGTGCGCGAACTGCCGGTGCGGGCACTGCTCACCGTGGGCCACGCCGTCGACCCGGCCTCCCTGGGACCCGTCCCGCCCCACGTCCGGGTGGAGCGGTGGGTGCCCCAGGCCGATGTGCTGGACACCGCGTCCCTCGTCGTCTGCCACGGCGGCTCCGGCACCGTCTACGGCTCCCTCGCGGCCGGTGTCCCGCTGGTCTGCGTCCCGCTCTTCGCCGACCAGCCGTACAACGCGCGGCTGGTGGCCGGGGCGGGCGCGGGGCTCGCCGTCACCCCCACCGGGGGACCCGCCGACGCGGCGGCGCTGATCGGCGCCGAGGACGTCGTCCGCGTCCGGTCCGCCGTCGAACTCGTGCTCAAGGAGCCGTCATACCGGGACCGGGCCCGGCGCCTGGCCGACGAGACGCTCTCCACCCCCACCTGCGCGGAACTGATCGAGACCCTCCGCATCCGCGGCTGACGGCGGTGCGTCCGGGCGGCCCGGGCGCACCGGCGCCCGGCACGTCCGTACGGTGGGGTTCGCGGGCCGGCGGCGGTGCGGGGCGGCGTCAGCGGGCATGGGAAAGAGATGCCAGCAGTCTCCGAGCCCGTGATCAAGCTCGTCCGGCGCACCACCGAGCCCGTCGGGGCCCAGACCCTGCGTTCCACGGCGGCCTCCGTCATCGCCTACGTCGTGGCGGTGTGGACCCTGCCGCATCCGGCCCCGCTCACGGCACCGCTGACCGCGCTCCTGGTCGTGCAGGTCACCCTCTACGCCACCCTCACCACCGGCATCAAGCGGGTGAACTCGGTCGTCGTCGGGGTGGTCATCGCCACCGCCTTCAGCTCCCTGGTCGGGCTCAGCTGGTGGAGCCTCGGACTGACGATCTTCTTCTCGCTGATCATCGGGCGGCTGGTGCGCGTCGACGAGTTCGTGCCCGAGGTGGCGATCAGCGCGATGCTGGTCCTGGGCGTCTCGCAGGTCGCCTCCACGGCGCTGGACCGGGTGCTGGAGACGCTCATCGGCGCGGGCGTGGGACTGCTGTTCAACCTGCTCTTCGCACCGCCGGTGTGGGCGCAGAGCGCGGGCGCCTCCATCGAGAACCTGGCCCGGGCGATGGGGGCGATGTTCCGCGCGATCGGCGACGACGTGCACGGCCATCTCTCCGTCCCCCGGGCGGCCGACCGGCTGCACGAGGCCCGCCGCCTCGACCACGACATCGTCGAGGTCGACGCCTCGCTGCGGCAGGCCGAGGAGGGGCTCACCCTCAACCCGCGCGTCCGGCAGGGCCTGCTCCACCGGGTCGTGCTGCGCACCGGACTGGACACCCTGGAGATCTGCGCCGTGGTGCTGCGGGTGCTGGCCCGCACCCTGACCGATCTGGCGAAGGCCCGTACCGACGAGGCGCTGCTCCCCCTCGACGTGGCCGACTCACTGCGCGCGCTGCTCGGGCAAGTGGCCGACGCCGTCGAGGCGTTCGCGGCGCTGATCACGTCCCCGCTCGCCGAGAACGCCGAGGAGGCGGAGGCCAGGCTGGCGGAGGCCCTGGAGGTCAGCCGCGTGACCAGGGACCGGGTGGCGGACCTGCTCCTGGAGAAGGTCCGGGAGCACCCCCAACAGTGGCAGCTGCACGGGGCCCTGCTCGCGGAGGTCGACCGGATCCTGGACGAACTGGACATCGACAAACGGACCGAACGCCTCGGCAGGGAACTCGACCGGCGTTCGGCGCAGCTGCACGAACGCCATCCCTGGCTGCGCGCCGTCTCCCGCCGCCTGCGGGGCGAACGGGACTGAGAACGGGACGGGCGGGGAGCGGACGGGCCGGACCCGGTACGGCCGACGGGCCTCCCTCCGCGCCGTGGGCGCTCACCCGGACGGTCGGCCGATTTCACTCCGCCGCGTCCCGCGCCGCGCCGACCCGGCACGGGCCCGGGAACGCTGGGCTCACCAACCGCATCCCGACGAAGAGAGACCGACATGACCGCCTCGACCCACTCCGCGCCCCGGACACGGACAGCCGGGCGCCGCGGGCGGACCGTCGCCGCAGCGCTGACCGCGGCCGTGCTCGCCGTCGGCGCCGTGCCCGCGGCGGCCGACGACGCCGACGCACCGGCCGGCGGCAGGCCCACGGTGGTACTGGTGCACGGAGCGTTCGCCGACGCCTCCGGCTGGAACGCCGTGGCGGAACGGCTGCGCGGCGACGGCTACCGGGTCGTGGCCCCGGCCAACCCGATGCGCGGACTGGCGGGGGACACCGCTCACCTGACCGGGGTGCTCAAGGGCGTCAAGGGCCCGGTCGTGCTGGCCGGACACTCCTACGGCGGGGCGGTGATCAGCAACGCGGCCGCCGGAAACCCGCAGGTGAAGTCGCTGGTCTTCGTCTCCGCGTACATGCCGGACAACGGCGAGTCGCTGAGCGATCTGAGGGCGAGATTCGCGGACGGCGGGCTCAACTCGGCCCTGAGCCCGAAGCCGTTCAAGAAGCCCGACGGAAGCGAGGGCACCGACCTGTACCTGCGACCCGAGAGGTTCCGCGACGTGTTCGCGGGGGACCTGCCGCCGGCCGCCGCCGCACGGCTTGCCGCCGCCCAACGCCCCCTCAGCGGGGCCGCGTTCATGGACAAGGCGACCGCGGCCGCCTGGAAGACCATTCCGTCCTGGGCGATGGTCGCCACCGGGGACCGGGCAGTGGCGCCGGACCTCGCCCGCTTCCAGGCCCGGCGCGCCAAGTCGCACACCGTCGAGGTCGACTCCTCCCACGCCGCGATGATGTCGCACCCCGACGCCGTCGCCGACCTCATCCGGCAGGCCGCCGGAGGCCGGCGCGCCGACACCTCGGCCCTGGCCTCGATGGGCACCGGCACCCTGGTCCTGACCTGCGTCGGCGGGCTCGCGGGCCTGGCCCTCCTGGCCGGTGCGGGACGCCTCGCGGCGGCCCGCGGACGCCGGGCGGCCGACGGCGGGACGGGCCGGACGCCCTGACCCGTCCGCCGGCGCGACCCCGGGCATGGCCGGTCCCGGAGCGGCCCCGGCCGGGGACCCGCGCCCCCGCACCGGGCGGCCGACGCCGGAGCGGCGCGCCCCGCCGGGGCCCTACCCCGTCACCCGCCCGGGAAGTTCGCCGGCCCGGTCGACCGCGGCCCTGACGAGGACCGCGGAGACGCCGACGACGGTCCCGGCCGGGCCGGCTTCCTCGGACCCGGTGAGCACCGTGCGCTCGCCGAGGAACGCGTACGTCGTCCGGTCGAAGACCCACTGCGTCTGCCGGCCGTGCGCGGCCCGTGCCACGGCGACGCCCTCGCGCCCCGCCGCGTCGACGGCTTCCCGCACCACCGTGACCCCGGGGATCAGCGCCGCGGCCCGGTAGAGCGCGGCCTCCACCCGGGGCGGCGCCCAGGTCTCGGCCAGCAGATCGCCGATCGCGGTGAACGCCCGCTGGTCCGGGTCCGGGCCCTGCCCCCGGGTCGCCTCCCGGATCAGCTCCAGCAGCGCGTCCGGGTCGGTGGGCAGCGACGCGACATACCGGTGGGTGGGCTCGGTGACCGACGGGACCGTCCCGCGCGCGCCGCCGGCCCGGGACGCCGCCCCCGGGCCGTCCGGGCCGCCGACCGGTGCGGCGCCGTCGAGCCGGCTGTCGGGCCCGCCGTCCTCGCGCAGCAGTCCGGGGCGGCCGCCGTCGGCCGACGACCACACCCGCCGGGTGTGCACCGGAGGCATCGTCACCGGGCCGCCCCCCGCGCTCTGCGCGGCGTAAGCCACCCGGCTCTCCACGTACACGAACTGATCGGCGCGGACCGCCGGCCGCTCGGCCCGCGCGGCGGCCAGCGCCACACGGCCGAGGAGCCGGGCCGCCCCGGGCGCGCCGGCGGCATGCCGTTCCGCGACCGGGGCGGAGCCGCGGCCCGACGGGCCCGTCGGGTCCGCCGCCACGACACCGGCGGCCGCCAGGGCGCAGGCGAGCGCGGGCACCGCGAACCGGACGAGGCGCCGGCGCGGTCGCGGGCCCCGGGCGACGGCGTCGCGGGGCGCGTGCTCCACGGCGGCCTCGCGCAACAGCGCCTCCCTCAGCAGCAGTTCCCGGTCCGGGGCCAGGCCGGGGACCGGGGGAGGGGCCGACAGGCCGGTCAGGTCCGGGCCCGGGGGCGTTTCGGACGGGCGGCCCGTGGGACGGCGGGGGGTGTTGTTCATCCGAGCTTCTCCTGGGTCGACGACGACCGGGCCAGGGAAAGGCGGCCCGGGAACGGCTGGCCGGGCGCGGTGGGCGGCGGCCCGCCCTCCCGTGCGCGGAGCCGCCCGGTCGGGCCCCGCACCGGCCGCGCGGAGGCGCGGGTCCCGGCGTCGGTCAGCTCGCGCAGCCGGGCCCGCGCCCGGGACAGGCGCGACCGGACCGTGCCGACCGGCACCCCGAGCGCCTCGGCCGCGGCCTCGTAGTCCAGACCGGCCCACACCACGAGGGTGAACACCTCCCGGTCACGGGGGCGCAGCCGGGCCAGCGCGGAGTGCGCGGCGCGCAGCCGCTCGGAGTCCGCGAGGTGGGTGACGAGATCGTCGGCGAAGTCGGGCACCGCCTCGCGCTCCGGCAGCCGGGCGAGCGCGATGTCACGCCGCCGCCGCGCACGGGCGCCGCGCCGCATGACATTGGTCGCGATGCCCAGCAGCCACGGGCGCAGGCTGCCGCCGTCCGGGCGCAGCCCCTCCCGGGCGCGCCACGCCTCCAGGAAGGTCACCGAGACGACGTCCTCGGCCTCCGCCCAGTCGCCCGTCACCCGCAGGGCATAGCGGTACAGCACTTGGGCGTGCTCGTCGTACAGCTCGCCCAGGGCGTCGCAGTCCCCACGACGGAAGCGGTTCCTCATGAGTGATTCCACACTTCGCCCTGCCACTTCCGTTGCGCGCGTTCCCGTGAGCTGCGCCACAAGGGACACATGGGCAACAGAGATACACAGAAGTGAGCAACAGCGGTTCACGAAAGCCACAGAGGCACAGGGGGCCGCAGGAGCCGCAGGGTCATGCGGGCCGGGTGCGCCGCGTGCGCGGTGCGCGGGCCGCACCGGCGGTACGGGCCGGACCCCGCCACGTGGCCCAGCTCACAGGAACTCCGGGCCCCGGCCGCGCAGTGCAGGTCATGAGCATTTCCTCCGTACCCCGCCGACGCGTCCTGCGGAACCTGGCCCTCACCATCGTCCTGGTCGGCGGCGCGACCCCCGCGTACCCCGCCGCCGCGTCCGCCGCGGAACCGGCGACCTACGCCCTGACCATCGTTCACCTCGGCCGCGACGGCCGGCCGACCGACGACTACGAGACCGGTGTCACCGGGATCTCCGGACCGGGCGCCGACACGTCCGTCCGGCCGTACGACGCCTCCGGCACGACCACCGTGCGCCTGCCGCGCGGCCGCTACCTGCTGGACAGCGAGCTGACCGGCGCCGACGGCAGGAGCACCGACTGGATCATCCAGCCGCGCCTCGACCTCGACCGCGACACCACCGTCACCGTCGACGCGCGGACCGCCGCACCCGTCGACGTCAGCCCGCCCGACAGCACCGCGACCTTCCGGAACAGCGCCATGTTCGTCCAGGTGACGCACGACGGCGCGACCCGGGAAATCAACCTGATCAAGTACACCCCGACGCTGCGCGTCGCCCACCTGGGCCCCGACGCCGAGCCGGGATCCGTGGAGCAGTGGTACGACTCCTACTGGTCCGGCAGCACCGTCGGCTACGCGCTCGGCCACACCGGCACCGGCAGCCGCGCCCTGACCGGACTCGTCCGCCACCCCTCCGCCGCCGAACTGGCCGCGGTGCGGATCAACGCGGCGGCCCGGCCGGGCGCCCGGCAGAGCGCCTCCGTGGACATCAAGCCGACCGGCCTGGCGATGGGCGTGTCCGATTCCCTGCCGACCCCCGGCGCCCTCACCTATCTCGTGACCCCCGAACGCGGCACCTGGGACATCACCTACACCGTCCCCGACACCCCCGGCGCCGACTCCAACCGCTACAGCGCCGACCGCGTCGCCGTGCGCGCCGGTGAGACGACCACGCACACCTTCGACAACGCCGTCTTCGGCCCCTCGCTCACCGACCGGCACGGCGTCGTGCGCGACGGCGGCCGGCTCACCGCCGACATCCCGCTGCTGGCCGACGGGGAAGGGCACATCCCCTCGGCGCCGCCGTACGACACCGCCACCACCACCCTGCACCGGGACGGCGTGCTCGTCGGGAAGCGGACCGGCGAGCCCGGACGGGCCTCGTTCGCCGTGCCCCCGGGACGCGCCGCGTACCGGCTGACCAGCACCGTGAGCCGCGGCGGCGCACCCGGCACCGCGACCCGGGTCACCGCCTCGTGGACCTTCGCCTCGGAGGCCGCGGCCGCGAGGGGCGGCGCGGGGGCCGGGAGGCGCGAGGGCGCGGGGTCCGGCCCGGTTCCGGTGCCGGTGAGCGTGGTGCGGTTCTCGCCCGAGCTGGCCCCCGACGGCACCGCGCCGGCCCGCACGTCCCTGCGCGTTCCCGTCACCGTGCTGGGCGCCGCCGCGGGCGGACGCGTCCGCTCCTCGGCGTACTCGTACTCCACGGACGGCGGCGCCACCTGGACCCCGGTCCCGGTCGAGCGCGGCGCCCTGACGATCGCCGGCCCCGGCCCTGGCACCGGCGTCTCGCTGCGGGCGGAGCTGACCGACACCGGCGGGAACACGCTCACCCAGACCATCGTGGACGCCTACCGCACCCGGTGACCCGCTGAGCCGGGCCCGGCCCGCCGCTCCACCCCACGGTCCTCACCAGGCAGTTCTGCTGCTCCCGGCCGGTCCTGACGGGTGGTGCGGATCACGGACAGCCCCTGGACGGCGCGTGTATGGTCCACCGGGGCACGACGTGCCCCGGTGGACCGGCGAGAACCAGGGGCGGACAGTGCGGCAGAGAGCCTACGGACAGGTGATGCGCGCCGGGGGCTGCCTGCTGATGGCGTGGCAGGTCTGGATGATGTGGTACATCGCCAGCAACGAGGCGTCGGGCGTGCGGTGGACCTGCGACGGCACCGGCGGCTGCGGCAGCGACCAGTTCGCGTCCGCGGCGCCCATCGCCGGAGTGGGCTGCGCCATCGTCCTCGGACTGCTCTGCGCCCGGTACCTGCAGCGCGCCACGCCCGGCGCGATGGTCGCGCTCAGCGCGGTCGCCGCGGTCGCGGGCTGGTACGACGCACTGGCCGAGGGGCAGGTCGACCGTGACACCACCACCTCCTTCCATCTCTTCTTCCCGTTCGCGGAGTTCTCCGTCTCCGCCTGGCTGACCTTCCTCTGGTCCGCCGCGGCGGCCGGCTGCTTCGCCGCCTGGTGGGGCGCCGCCGTGAGCCTGCGGCGCACCGCCGCCCTGCGCCGGCTCTCCCGCCGCTCCAGCACCGCCGACGCGGTGCTGGAGGGATGGCGGTCGGTGGGCGGCCGGCACGGGGAGGTCGTGGTCGTCTTCGACGACGCCGCCGGGGTGCGCCACCGGGTCCCGACCGTGGTCGACCGCGTCGCCCTGAGCCGCGACGTCCTCGCCGTGTACGACGCCGACCGCCCCGACGACCCCGCCCGCACCCGGGTCGCCATCCCGCGCCGAAGGAGGCTGCGCCTCGTATGAACCAGTCACTGTCCTCGTTCCGCAGGTTCCTCACGGCGTTCGGCCTGCTCTCCGCCGCCGTCGCCGGGCTCGCCTTCGCCGCGCTGGTGCACGGCGCCGTCGACGGCCCCCGCTGGCTGCTGCTGACCGGCCTCCCCGCGTCGGCCCTGGCCCTGACGGTGTTCGACAAGGTGGCCGAGCCGTCGCATTCGGACCTGGTCGTCCTCGGACTGCGCTCCGGCGGGCCGCGCGCCTTCGCGCCCGCCCTCGTCCACGCCGTGAAGGCGGTGGACAAGGAGTCCGGGCGCCCGGCCGCCGACGGGCGGTCGCTGAACACCGTGTTCGAATTCGACCTGACCGTGGTGCCCGACGGGCTGCCCGCCTACCGGATCAGGGCCCGTCACCCCCTCGACGCGCAGGGGCTGCTGCACCGCCGCCGGGCGGTCGTCGAGATCGACCCGGAGCAGCCCTGGCGGGTCGTCATCCCCGCCGACCCGCCGCGCGAGTGGCTGGCCCGCGCCGAGGTCCTCACCCCGCCCACCGAGGTGAAGCGGATCGTCGGCGGGGCGCCGGCCGGCCTGCGGACCTTCGTGGCGAGCCTGGTGTTCGCCGCCGTCCTGCTGGTGCTGGTACGCCTGGTGGGCTGAGCCCCCGGCGCGCGGCCCCCGTTCCGCCCGTCACGGGGCCGGACCGGGGCCGACGTCTTCTCAGGCTCCGCGCGGATACTTCTTGAGCACCTTGCCGTGGACGTCGGCCCGCAGGTACGCGCCGCCGTACTCGTCGGAGACGTAGACGCTGAGGGTGGGCTGGTAGCCGTCGAACGGCGAGGCCGGATCGATGTTCACGTAATGGGTGGTGGGACTGGCGATCCCCAGTTCCTCGTCCGCCCGGCGCATCAGCGCCGGAAGGACGTCCCAGGCGAACTTCTCCAGGTCCACGGCCTTGTCGTTCGGCATGAGCGTGCCGCCGGCCCGGTCCCGTGTCACCTCGCCGTCCCGGTAGGTGTAGACGTCGTACAGCTTCTTGTCGGCCTTCACCGGGGCCTCGATCCTCGCGAAGTCGTCGTACAGCGAGAACGAGGTGACCCGGCTGTCGCCCGTCACCCGGGCGAGCGCGGCGATCACGGACCGGGCGCCGTCCGGCGTCAGCAGATTCCCCTTCCCCGCCTCGTCGCCTCCTGCCCGGCCGGGCGCCGTCGTGCTGCCGCTGTCCTTCGCCCCGGGGCGCGTCTCCCGCGGCGCGGGGGCCGACGGGCCGTCGGAGACGCGGCCCGGGGCGGCCGACGGGTCGCCGGTGGCCTTCGTGTCGGGGGCGGGTAGCAGGGCCCAGACCAGGGCGCCGGTCAGGGCGGTTCCCGCGAGGGCCGTCGAGACCGCGGCGACCCGGCCCCGGCGCACCCGGCGGCGGGCCTCGCGCTCGCCCAGCGGCGCGGGGCGCGGCGGCTCGGGCGCGGCGGCGGGCGGGGGCACCGGCGTGCCGGGCAGCACGGCCGTCGGCACGGCCGGCCCGTGACCGGGCGGCACCGCGTCCTGGGGCGCGACCGGCGCGGGGCGCGGCGGCACCGCGTCCTGGCGGTGGACGGAGGGCCGGGACGGGGGCGGCGGCGCGTCCTGCCGGTGCGCGGAGGGCGGGGCGGGCGGCGCGTCCACCGGCGCGGCGACCGCCGCCAGCATCCGGTCCAGCTCCTCGGCGCCGGGCCGCGCGGTCGTGTCCCGGGTCAGCAGGGCGGTCAGCACCGGGGCCAGCGCACCGGCCCGACGGGGCGGCGGGACCTCCTCGTCCAGCACGGCCGCCAGCGTGGCCAGCGTGGTCGCCTTGCGCAGCGGATGTCGGCCCTCGACGGCCACGTACAGCATCATGCCGAGCGACCACAGGTCCGAGGAGGGATCGCCCTCGTCGCCCCGGATGCGCTCCGGCGCCATGTAGTCGGGGGAGCCGATGAGGGAGCCGGTCGCCGTCAGGCTGGTGGACTCCCGGATCGCGGCGATGCCGAAGTCCGTCAGCACCGGGGTGCCGTCGGGCCGCAGCAGGACGTTGGCGGGCTTGACGTCGCGGTGGTGGATGCCCGCGGCATGGGCGGCGCGCAGCGCGGCCAGCACCCCGCGGCCCAGCTCGGCTGCCTCGACGGGGGTGAGCGTTCCCTCCGCCAGGCGCTCCGCCAGCGACACCCCGGGCACGAGCTCCATCACGATCCACGGGTACGCGTGGTCGCCGCCGTCCACGATGTGGTGGACCGTGACCACGCCGGGGTGGTCGAGCCGGGCCAGCGCCCGCGCCTCGCGCAGCACCCGCTCCCGCAGCACCCGGACCGACTCCGGGTCGTTCTCCGCGAGCGCGGGATCCGGGGGCCGCACCTCCTTGAGCGCCACATCGCGGTGCAGCGCCAGGTCATGGGCCCGCCAGACCATGCCCATGCCACCACTGCCGAGCCTGTTCACCAGCTCGAAACGGTCGTCGATCACACGGCGCGCAGGCCCCCCGGCGTTCATGGGAGAAGAGGTTACGGGGTCGGCCCGGGCCGGGGCGCATCCGCCCCGCGCCATCACGGGCCGTCGACCGCCCGCGCCGCCGCGTCACGACCCCGGACCGAGCGCACCGGCCGGGGCGGGGCCTCGGCGTGCCGGAGCGGGGGCGGGGCGCTGGCATGATCGAGGCATGAACGAGAGCATCATCGCCGCGTGTGACGGCGCATCGAAGGGCAACCCGGGACCCGCGGCCTGGGCGTGGGTCGTGGCCGATGCGCAGGGGCGGCCGCAGCGCTGGGAAGCCGGCCCGCTGGGGAACGCCACCAACAACGTCGCCGAACTCACCGCGCTGCGGGAGCTGCTGGAGTCGACCGACCCGTCCGCGGCGGTCGAGGTCCGGATGGACTCCCAGTACGCGATGAACGCGGTGACCAAGTGGCTCCCGGGGTGGAAGCGCAACGGCTGGAAGACGTCGGCCGGCAAGCCGGTGGCCAACCGCGAACTGGTGGTACGGATCGACGCCCTGCTCCAGGACCGGTCCGTGAGGTTCGTCCACGTCGCCGCGCACCGGGTGGACGGCGACCCGCTGAACGCCCTCGCCGACCAGGCGGCGAGCGAGGCCGCGGCGTCCCAGCGCCCGGCCGGCACGGCGCACGGCGCCGACGGGTTCCCGACCCCCGCCCCCGCCCGGGCGACCGAGGGGCGGAGCGGCCGCGCGCCGGCGCGGAAGACCGGCGGCACGGCTCGCCCCGCGCGTTCCGGCGGCACCATCCGGGCCAGGTACGCGGGCCGCTGCCACTGCGGAAAGCCGTACGCCGCGCAGGAGATGATCGCCAAGAACCCGAACGGCTGGGGCCACCCGGAGTGCCGTACCGCCTCCTCCTGAGCGGAAGGCGGCGCCGGCTCGGGGCGGTCGCGGGCCCGCGCGACGCGGGCCCGCGTGCCATGATGCGGCGGGGACGGCGGGGCCTCGACGGCTCCGCCGGGGTCGACGCGGACACGCTGGGGGGCGTATGGAGGGCATGGGCGCGGTGCTGCGGGAGCTGCGCGGGGCGCAGAAGACGGCCAAGGGGGTGTCGCTGTACTCGCGTCTGGTGAACCGCCCGCTGGGCCGCCTGTTCGCGGCGGCCGCGTGCCGCGTCGGACTGACTCCCAATCAAGTCACGCTGTGCAGCGCCCTGTTCACCTTCACGGCCATCGCCTCGGTGGCGGTGTTCCGGCCGTCGTGGGGGCTGGCGGTCGCGGTGTACGCGGGGCTGGCGACCGGTTTCGCGCTCGACTCGGCCGACGGGCAGCTGGCCAGGCTCACCGGGCGCGGCGGCCCGGACGGCGAATGGCTGGACCACGTCGTGGACTGCGCCAAGATGATCCTGGTGCACAGCGCCGTGCTGATCTCGTTCCACCGGTTCATGGGCCTGCCGTCCGAGACCTGGCTGCTGCTGCCGCTGGGCTTTCTCTTCGTCGCCGTCCTGACCTTCTGCGCCGGTCTGCTGCGCGAGCAGCTGGGCCGGGCGGCGGGCGGCGCCCGGCCCGGGGTGAATGCCGGGACCGGCCCCGGTCCGGCGCGGGGCTCCACGGCGCGGGCCGTCGCGCTGCTGCCCGCCGACTACGGGGTGTTCTGCCTGGTGTTCCTGCTGCTGGGCGACCCGGCCGCGTTCCGTCTCGGCTACGCGGCGCTCGGCGCCGTGCACGCGTTGTTCCTGGCGGTGTTCCTGGTCAAGTGGTTCAGGGAGCTGAGAGCGTTCCGGAGTCCGGACTGACCAGGGTGTCCAGCACCCGGCGCAACTGGGTGCTGGACGTGTGCACGGTGTACGGGAGGTACACGACGTCCACGCCGACCCGGGCGAAGTCGCGCTCCAGCCGTCCGCCCCGCTCGGTGCCCCGCCAGTCGTCCCCCTTGAAGATGACGTCGAACCTGACCTGCTGCCAGGTCTCGACCTTGTCGGGCACGGTCTCGACGAACGCGGCGTCCACGTAGCGGACACTGCGCACGATCTCCAGCCGCTCCGGCAACGGGATCACCGGCTCGTGCCCCTTGGCGAGCGCGGCCATCTCGTCCGAGACGACGCCCGCGACGAGGTAGTCGCAGCGGCTGCGGGCATGCCGCAGGATGTTCAGGTGCCCGATGTGGAAGAGGTCGTAGACCCCCGGCGCGTAGCCGACCCTGTACACCATCCGTTCTCTCCCCCCACGGTGAACGCGATGCCCGGGGCCCGCGGCCGTCCTCGGACGAACCGTCCGGCGCCGCGGGACTCCCGGATCGGTGCTCTTGGTCCAACGACCTTACTGCGAAGAACAGTTGTGGTCTCGTGAACGGATAAGCTCACTTTTGGGGCTGTTCCCCGGAGGGAACAGAACGGTCCGGGGGAAGGCGAACGTCCATGTCCGAAGCCGACAGTCACCGCCCGTTCGCGGGCCGCACGCTGCTGGTCGTCTCGACGAACTACGCGCCGGAGCTGACGGGCATCGGCCCGTACGCCGCGCGGCTCGCCGAGCACTGGGCCGCGTCCGGGGCCGACACCCACGTACTGGCCGGGATGCCGCACTACCCGTCGTGGCGGACCCTGGACGGCTACCGGGGGGCGTGGCGGATCACCGAACGGCGGGCCGGAGTCACGGTCCACCGGCGAAGACACTATGTGCCGCCCCGTCAGACCGCCCTGCGCAGAGCGGCGTTCGAGGCGTCCGTGCTCGCCCACGGCCTGCTGCCGCCGCCCCTCCCCGGACCGCCGGACGCGGTCGTCTCCCAGATGCCCAGCCTGGCCGGAGGCGTCCTCGGGGCCCGGCTGGCCCGCCGCCACCGCGTCCCGCACCTGCCCGTCGTACAGGACCTGATGGGCGCCGCCGCCGCGCAGAGCGGGATCCGCGGCGGCGGGCGTGCGGCGGCGGCGGCCTCGGCGGCCGAACGCCGCACACTGCGCGGCGCGGCCCTCGTGGGCGTCATCCACGAGAGCTTCGTCCCGCGCGTCGTCGACTACGGGGTGGACCCCGGACGCATCCGCGTCGTCCCCAACTGGTCGCATGTGGCGGCCCCTTCGGCCGACCGGGCGGCCACCCGGGCGCGGCTCGGCTGGGACCGCGGCACCCCCGTCGTCCTGCACTCCGGGAACATGGGGTTCAAACAGGGCCTGGAGGTCCTCGTCGACGCGGCCCGGCTCGCCCCCGAGATCCGCGTCGTGCTGATGGGCGACGGAAGCCGGCGCGAGGCGCTGCGCGGGCGGGCGGCCGGACTGCGCAACCTCGACTTCCTGCCGCCCGCCGACGAGGGGGAGTTCACCGACGTGCTCGCCGCCGCCGACGTGCTCGCGGTGACCCAGCGCGCGTCCGTGCTCGACATGAGCGTCCCGTCCAAACTCACCTCCTACTTCGTCTCCGGCCGCCCCGTCGTCGCCTCCGTGGCCGACGGCGGAGGCACCGCCCAGGAGATCCGCCGGTCCGGGGCCGGGGTCCTCGTCGCCCCCGAGGACCCCGCCGCGCTGCTGTCGGCCGTGCGCAAGCTCGTCGAGTCGCCCGCCGAGGCCGACGCCCTCGGCGCCAACGGACCGCGGTACGTCGCACGACACCTGGGCCGGGAGGCGGCCCTGGCCCGCTTCGACGCCCTGCTCACCGAGGCCCTCGCGGACGCACAAGGGAGACCACGCCGATGACCCACCCGATCCGCGCCCTGGGGGACCAGGACGAACCCGCGCTCCTGCGGGACCAGTTCCGCCAGCTTCTGCGCTACCGGGCGCTGCTCGCCGTCGGCGTGGCCATCGGACTGCTCGGCGGCGGCTGGCTCGCCCTGAGCGGCGGCAAGAGCTACACCGCCACCGGCGAGGTGGTCGTCCGCTCCGCCACCTCCGACCCCTTCGCCGCGGGCGCCTCCGCCGACAAGGGCATCAACATCGGCTCCGAACGGCAGACCGCGGTCAGCGACACCGTGGCCGCCCTGGCCGCCGTGGCCCTCGCCCGCGACGGCGACCGGGTGGAGACCGGGCCGCTGCTGTCCGGCCTCCAGGTCACCAACCCGCCGAACACCCTGGTGCTCCGATTCGCGTACACCGCCCGCACCCCCGGCCTGGCCCGGGCCCGCGCCCAGGCGCTCGCCGACGCCTACCTGGAGATCCGCCGGCAGCGCACCGAGAACAGCATCGCCAACATGGTCGACGGCTACCGTGCCCAGCTCGTCCCCCTCACCGAACAGCGCGACCAGCTGGCCCGGCAGACCGCGGGCAGCGGCGACGTGGCCGGCGCCCGGGCCAACCTCGTCGTGGCCATCTCCGAACTCAACCGCAAGATCTCCGAGTTGCGGGCCCTGGACACCACCCCCGGCTATCTCATGAAGAAGCCCGCCGCGCCCACCGAGCCCACCGGCGCCGGGCTGCCGCTGCTCCTGGGGCTCGGCGGCGTCGTCGGTCTCGCCCTCGGACTGCTGCTGTCCTGGGTGCGCCTGGTCTTCGACCCGGCCGTGCGCTCCACCACGGAACTGGTCCGCTCCCTGGGCGCCCCCCTGCTCGGCACCCTGCCCAGGGAACGGTCGTCGGCCGGCACCCCGCTCGCCATCGGCCGCCGGGGAAGCCGCCGCGCCGAGGAGTACCGCGCGGTCGCCTTCCGGCTCGCCTACGACCCCGCGTTCGCGCGGCGCCGCAGGCTCCTGGTCACGGCGCCGCGCGGGGACGGCGGCCCGGCCGCCGCCGCCGCGGCCAACCTGGCCGCCGCCTTCGCCGAGATGGGCCGGGACGTCATCCTCCTCGAAGCCGACCTGCGCACCCCCTCGCTGGCCGCGGAGCTGGGCCCGGCCGTGCGGGACCCCGGGCCCGCCTGGACGGGGCGCGGCCGCCGGGCCTGGCCGTCCGACAGCCGGATGAACGTGGACGTGCCGGGGTCGGGCGCCTTCACCCTGGTGGCGGGCCGGCGCACGGACAACGTGGCGCGCGCCCTGACCTCCGCGCCGGTGGGACGGGTCGCCGCCGAGGCGGACCGGCCCGGCGCCGTCGTCATCGTGCAGGCCCCGCCCGTGCTGTCGTACGCCGACGCCGTCGCGCTGATCGACCGCGTCGAGGGCGTCCTGGTGGTCTGCGACGCGCGGGAGGTGCACCGCAGCGACCTGGAACGCGTCCGCGAGATCGTCGAAGCCGCCGGCGGCGCCGTCCTCGGCGCCCTGCTCCACCCCTCCCCGAGCCGCCGCGAGCGCCGCGCCCACGGCCGGGCCGCCCGGCGCGCGGCCGCCGCCGAACGGGCCGGCGCCGCACCGGTCCGGGACGACCGGAACGGCCCCGCCGGACCGGGGGCCGCCGGCGACCCGTCCGCGACGCTCGGCCTGCGCGCCTACGACCCCACCGCCGGACGCGGATGAGGGCACGCACCGCGGTCGTCTGCTCGGTCGCGGACCAGGGCGTGGCGGCGCTCACCAACATCCTGGTGCTGGTGACGGCCGCCCGGCTCTCCACCGCCGCCGGCTTCGCCCGCTTCTCGGCGGTCTACCTCGTCTTCACCGTGCTGCTGGGGGTGTCCGGCGCCCACACCGGACAGCCGCTGGCGCTGCGTCGCGGCGAGGGCGGAGACGTGGGCGGGGCCTGCCGCTCCGCGGTCGCGTTCACCCTGCTCGCCGCCGCCGCGCTCGGGATCCCGCTCGCCGCGGTCTGCCTGCCGCTGCCCGGGGCCGCCGCCCGCGCCCTGGCCGTACTCGGCCTCGTCCTGCCGGCGGTGCTCGGGCAGGACGCCCTGCGCTACGCCTTCGCCACCCTGCACCTGCCCCACCTCGCGCTCGCCGGGGACGCCCTGCGGCTGGTCTGCGCGCTGGGCGCGCTCGCCGCGCAGCCGCACGGCGTCCCGGCCGCCCGGCTCGTCCTGGTCTGGGGCCTGTCCGCGCTGCCCGCCCTTGCGCTCTCGGCGGCGCTGCTGCACCGCAGGACCGCCGGAGCGCCCACGCGCCCCCGCGACCTGCTGCGCCGCGGCCACCTCGGACGGCGCTTCGTGGTGGAGTTCGGGGTGGGCAACGCCACGAGCCAGCTGTCCGTGCTGGGACTCGGCGCGGTCGGCACCCCGCTGGCCGTCGGCGCCCTGCGCGGCTCGACCACCCTCTTCGGACCGCTGAACGTGCTGTTCAGCTCCGCCACCGGCTTCGGCCCGCCGCTGCTGGGGCGGCTCCCCTCCGCCCGCCACCGGGTCCGCGCCTCGGCCGCGCTCGCCGCCGTGCTGGCCGCGACGGCCGCGCTCTGGGCCGCCGTCCTCGCCGTGCTGCCCGACGGCATCGGCCGCCACCTGCTCGGCGACACCTGGCCCACGGCGGCCGCCCTGCTCCCGGCGACCGGCAGCCAGTACGCGGCGATGGCCGTCGGCACCTGCGGGCTGCTGGCCCTGCGCGTGCTCGATCCGCGCACCACCCTCCCCGTCCAGGTGGTGTTCTCATGTGCCGCCGTCGCGTTCCTCGCCTGCGGCTACGCGCTCGGCGGGGTGCCCGGCGCGGCCTGGGGCCTGTGCCTGGGGTCCCTGTGCAAGGCGGTGGCCACCTGGGTCCGAGTGGTGCGGCTGGGCCGTCGCGCGTCCGCCCCGGCGGCGGCCGTCAGCGCCCGCCCCGTCCGCCCCGGCCCCTGAAGCCGGCGACGAGCAGCAGGCAGAGCAGCGCGATCGCCGGTTTGCCCATGGCCTGCAGCAGCGGACCGCGCAACAGGATGAACGCGTACCCGGCGACCAGCGGCACCGCCACCGCCGACAGGCTGCCGGGCCCCTCCCGCAGGACCGCGCGCGCGTAACGCCGGTCGGTGCGCGCGGCGGCGTACCCGGCCAGCGCGAACGCCCCGGCCATGCCCGGGGCGCCGAAGTCCACCCAGAGCTCGGTCCACAATGGCGCCGACAGGTTGGTCATGTTCATACCCATCCACTGGCCGACCCGGACCCCGGTGTCCTCCGGCTTCCCGCTCCAGACCGACCGGGGCACGAAGAACAGGGCCGAGCCCGCGAGCTGCCGACCGTAGGTGTGCCCCCGGGTGCCGACCCAGGTGATGGTGTTGGCGAACATCACCGTCTGGTCGTAGTCCTTGGTGGCCAGCGGCTCGAAGACGGACGACGACTCCACCGGCCGGTACCCGGAGCTGTCGTACCGGAACCGGTCCGCGTACGGGAACAGCACCAGCGCCCCGACCACCCCCAGCGCCAGCACCGTCCGGTACACCGCCGCACTGCGCGGGAACGCGGTGAACAGACCCGACACCAGCACCGTCAGGAACCAGTAACGGGCGTTGGAAACCGGGTTGTTGACGACCAGGTTCAGCAGGACCAGCGCACTCCACACCAGCACCGTCGAGGGGGTGCGCCGGGCCCGGCGCGAGGTCACCAGCCGACGGGTGTAGAAGAGCAGCGCGAGCAGGGCGGGCACCGTTCCGAAGCCCTTCAGGAACGCCGAGCCCACGTTGGAGCCGTCCGCCCCCAGCCCGCTGCCCGCGACCGAGGCGCTGATCTCCTGCCGGCTGGTGAAGAAGACCGCGGGCCCGCCGACCCGCATCACGTAGTAGCCGCTCGCCGCGAACGCCAGCAGCACCAGCACCCTCAGCCGCACCCGGTGCGCGGAGGCGGGGCCGCCGCCGGAGCGCCCGGCGGTCCTCCGGCGCAGCGGACGCCGGGACGCCAGCAGCGCCCCGAGGTCGAACGCGGCGCAGCCGACCAGGACCAGGGCGACGGCCGTCACCAGGTCGGAGCGCGGACCGACCAGCGGCGTGGGCGTCTGGCCGATGACCGCCTGCGCGAACGGCGCCACCCCCATCGCGATGTACACGAACATCCAGAACACGCCCTGCAGCAGCCGCCGCCGGGTGGACAGCACCATCGTGGCGAGCCGGGCCCCCGCGTAGCAGGTCAGCACCAGCTGCAGCCAGTACGCGGTGTCCCGGACGCCGGAGCCCGGCTGCGCGGCGATCACCGCGGGCAGGAAGCAGACCAGCGCCAGGATGAGGGGGACGGCCAGCGCGCGCGACAGCATCGCCCATGACATGGGCCTCGCGGGCGGTCGGTCCCGGCCTCCCGGACCGTGGTCCGGCACGGGTGCGGGCGGCGCCGTCTCGCGCACGGACGTCATGGGCTCCCCGTTCCACCGACCTGTGAACACTCTAACGAATCAACGCACTTGAGGGACTCGGCCGACTAATCTGGGTGTAAACCGCCGAGGCTGGGGGGACAGCCGGTGAAGATCCTGCACATCGTCACGCTGCACACCCCGGACCACGCGTTCGGCGGCCCCACCCGGGTGGCGCTCAACCTCTCGAAGACCCAGCGGGCCGCGGGCGACGACGCCCGCGTCATGGCCCTGGCGGACGGCTTCGCGGGCCCGTTGCCGCGCGAGGTCGAGGGCGTGCCCGTCCACCTCTTCCGGGCCCGTCACGTGCTCCCCAGATTCGAGGTCAGCGGCATCGCCTCCGGCGCGCTGCTGCTCGCCGCCCGCCGCATGACACGCGGCGCCGACCTCGTCCACGTGCATCTGATGCGCGACCTGGTGACCCTGCCCGCCGCCCTGCTCGCGCTGGCCTCCCGCGCCCCCCTGGTGGTCCAGACGCACGGCATGGTCGACCCGACGGAGAACCGGATCGCCCGGCTCACCGACCTGCTGGGAGTGCGCCGGGTGCTGCGCGGAGCGGACGCGGTGCTCCACCTCACGGAGGCGGAACGCCTCGACGTGAACGCCGTCGCCGCCCCCGTGCCGCTGACCCGGACGGTCCGGCTGGTCAACGGCGTCCGCCCGCAGCCGCCCAAACCCGCCCGCGCACCGGGCAGTCCGCCCGTGATCCTCTTCCTGGCCCGGATCCAGCAGCGCAAACGGCCCAGGGACTTCGTCGCCGCCATGCCGGCGGTCCTGGCCCGGCACCCGGACGCCCGGTTCGTGCTCGCCGGCCCCGACACCGGCGCCCTGCCCGAGACGCTCGCGCTCGCCCGCGAGCTGGGGGTGACGGGCTCCCTCGACCACGTCGGCCCGCTGGGGCACGACGAGGTCCTGGCGGCGGACCGCCGGGCCGACGTGTACGTCCTGCCGTCGATCGAGGAGCCCCTGGGCGTCTCCGTCCTGGAGGCGATGTCCGTGGGCACCCCCGTCGTCATCACCCGCACCTGCGGGCTCGGCCCCGACGTGGCGCGGGCCGGGGCCGGGCGAGTGATCGACAGCCGGACCGGCGAGGACGCCGGGAACGCGGCCGGGGTCGCCGCAGCGATCCTGGAACTCCTCGAACCGGCGGCCGCCGAACGGGCCGGCGCGGCCGCCCGGCGGCTGGTCGACGAGCACTTCACCATCGAAGCGGTGACCCGCACCCTCCGGCGCGTCTACGAGGACGTGCTCCGCCGGAGGGGACGGCTGGTCAGCCCGCCTTCCCCGCACGGGACTTGAGCCCGATCTGCCAGCGGTAGAAACTCATCGCCAGCGCGAAGTCGAAGCCCGCCCGCCCGTCGAGGAAGCCCCGCCGGTACACGTACATGTACGCGAACGACACCAGCGGCTTGAACGGCGCCCGGTGGAACAGCTGCCCCTGGCGCGACTTCACCCTGCGCACCTGCTCCTTGACGTCGGGGTGGTGCTCCAGCCACGCCTCCCAGTCGGAGTACCGGTTGTGCCGTTCGAACCAGGCGCCGACCGGGTCGAGGTCCTGGTGCTCGATCGGGTTGCGGAGCGTGCCGACCGACTCCGCGACCGGCTGGTAGTGGCCCTCCACCTCCCCGATGCCCGGCGCGTCGAGGTCCCCGATCTCCGGGTAGCGGCAGCGGGTGCGGTCGGTCAGCGACCGCTTGCGGATGGTGTAGCCGTGCCGCAGCCGCTTCCCGGAGAACCAGTAGCCCAGCGGGATGTCGTACGCCGCCGGCCGCGGAGATCCGGGACCGGCGAACTCCCGCCGCAGTTCGGCCAGCAGCCCGGGACCGATCCGCTCGTCGCCGTCGAGCAGCAGGATCCAGTCCAGGTCCGTGCGGACGTGCTCCAGACACCACTGCTTCTTGCGCGGATGGCCGCCGTCCCAGGTGTAGTGGATCACCTCGGCGCCGCACTCCTCGGCGATCTTCGCCGTGCCGTCCGTGCTGTGCGAGTCGACGACGACGACCGCCTCGAAGTGGTCGAGGACCGACCGCACCGCCTCGGCGATGTTGAGCGCCTCGTTCTTCGTGGGGATCGCCACGGCGATCGGCAGCTTGCTCATCCGGCGTCTCCTTCGGGCAGCCAGGCGTAGCAGCCGGTGGAGGTGAAGGCGCGGGCCGCCCGGGGGACCGTGATCCGGGCCGGCTTCCCGGCGGTCGCGGATCCCGACCCCAGCACCTCGCCGCCGGCCCCGGTGAGCTGCCAGACGCACGCGTCGGTGGGGGAGACCCCGCGGTAGGACCCGGGCCGCAGGTCCGCGCCCCGGTACGTGCCGTCCGCGTACCCCCGCGCGGCCTCCCGCAGCAGATCGCGGTGGCCGGTGCACAGGTGCTCGACGGCCGGACGGGCGTCGGCGATCTCGCCCGTCACGATGGCGCCGACCGCGGTGTCCCGGTCGGCCTTCACCAGGAACGTGAGCCGGTCGCAGGTCTCCTGACCGGTCTGGAGCACCGCCGCCGGATCCATGCCCCGGGGCACCCGGTCGGTCAGGTACTCCTTCTCCTTCCGGCTGAACGTGCCGGTGGCCGGGGTGAGTTCGGCGACCGGCAGCTTCGGCTGCTTCGGGTCCGGCCCGGCCGCGGACGGACGGGGTGCGGACGGAAGGGGCGTGGTGGCGGGGCCGGCCGCCGGGGGCCCGGCCGGGGCGGAAGGCGCGGACGGTGCGGGCGGCACGGAACTGCTCGCCGCCTCCCGTTCGTGGGACGGCGAGCCGCAGGCGGCCAGCGCCGCCGCCAGGACGACTGCGGCGAGGCCGGCGAGGGACGGATGCCGCATCAGCCCGTCCTCAGCGCGTAGTGGGCGGCGACCTGGTTGCTGCTCAGCGTGGTCGGATAGACGGCGGTCTCGTCGATCTGTCCGGCGAAGAAGTTGCTCGTCGGCTTGCCCGGCCAGTTGTTCAGGTTGTCCCCGCCCACCCGCCAGTAGCCGCTGTAGTCCTGGTTGACGGTGTAGGAGCTGTTGGAGGCGCGGAGCTTCCCGTCCACGAACAGCACCATGCCCCCGCTTCCCTGGTTGGCGACGACATGGTGCCACGCGCCGTCGTTGTAGGCGCCGGGCGTGACGATGGTCTTGGCGCCGCTGTTGTAGACCCCGAAGACGAGGTGCCCGTCGTCGCGCATGTACACGTGCTTGTCGAACTGGGTGCTGTTCTGCATGGTCACGTTGCCGAAGCCGACGATTTTGCCGCCCTTGGTCGTCTTGGTCTTGAACCAGGTCTCGATGGAGAACCTGACCGGATGCGGGTGACGCCGGTTGCTGTACGCGTACTGGCTCGCGCCGTCGAAGCCGATCGCGGTCGAGGGGCCGGCGATCGCGGCTGGCGTCTGCCGGTAGGCGGGGGAGTTGCGCAGGAAGGCGTTGTCCCGCCCGGAGCCGGTGTCGGCGGCGAACGTCGACGTGCCCTCGTCGTACCGCCAGTACAGCGTGGGGGCGTCGGCCAGCACCTTGGCGGGGTACTTCTCCGCGGTGGACGTCACGGTGGCGGAGAGGGCCGTGGACTTGGCGCTGGTGTTGGTCCCGTCGCTCGCGCTGATCCGGTACGAGTGGGTCTCGCCCGGGGCCACGTCGGTGTCGGTCCACCTCATTTGCGGGCGGTCCCAGAACACCGAGTACCCCGTCGTGGTGTACACGGGTGTGGTGGCGCCGTCCTTGTAGATCCGGTAGGTGAGCTCCCCGTCGTCGGCGTCGAAGCTGGCCTGCCAGTTCACCTCGATCTTGCCGGGAGCGACCGTGGACAGGCTGACGTTGGGCACCCACGGCGCACCGGTGTCCGGACCGTCGGCGAACCGGGTCAGGCCCTGCTGGCGGACCCCGTTGACGGCGGTGAACTCGCCGCCCACCCACAGGTAGTGGTGCCCCCCCTTGTCGGTCTGCGCCATCACCCGCGGCCCGACCGGCTCACCGATGCCGTCGTTGGTGTCGGGGAACCAGGGCAGCAGCTTGGGGTCGTTCACGGACTGGGCCAGCAGATGCTTGCGCGGCTGGTCCGGGAACTCGCCCATGCTCGCGCAGTCGTGCGCGTGACTCCCGCTGTACAGCACGCCGTTGTGCACCAGGACGGCCTGGGTGGCGCCCAGGCAGGTGTCCCGCCAGCGCTGCTCGAAATTGCTGAGGTTCAGCGCGATCCGGCCGTCGAAGACGCCCCCGCCGGTGCCCTCGTTGGCGGTGTAGAAGCCCGTGGCGTCGGTGGCGATGTCCTGCACCGTGGAGGTGTCGGGGATGAATCCGGCCGGGTAGGCCTTGACGACGGCTCCGGTGGCGGCGTCCACCACGGCCAGGGCGTGCGAGGTGGTGCCGTTGACCTTGAAGAAGTTGCCGCCGAGCAGGACGCGCTTGCCGTCCGGGGTCGGCTCCAGGGCCCGGCCCACGTCGTCCGCGTCGGCCTTCCACGGCTTGAGCGCGGCCCCCGTGGTGACCGCGGCGAACTTGTTCCGGGTCTCCCCGGCGACCTTGTTGAAGTCGCCGCCCAGGTAGACGGTGTCCGAGGTGACGGCCAGCGCCCGCACCGTCGCGGAGACGGACACCTTGAAGTCCTGGCGCGGGGTGCAGGTCGCCGTGTCGATCGCGGCGATGTTGCTCACCCCCACCCCGCTCACGGCCCCGAACTGCCCGCCCACGTACAGGGTCTTCCGGTCCGGGGAGAGCGCCAGCGCCCGCACGGTCGCCGTGCCCGACGACATGGTGAACGACAGCTCGCAGCCGGTGGGTTCGCCGGTCGCCGCGTCGAACGCGGCGAAGTTGAGCGCCGGCCGCTCCGAGACGCCCGCGTCGGCCCCCGGCGGCCGGAGGGCCGAGAACGTGCCCCCGGCGTAGACGACGCCGTCGTCCGACGCGGCCAGGGACCAGACGATGCCGTTGGTCTGCCAGGTGGTGAGGTCGTCCGCGGTCAGCGAGACCGGGGGAGTCAGGGCCGAGGCCGGGGAGCCCCCGGACGCGGCGGCGGTCAGTGCTCCGGCGAGCAGACACAGCGCGGCGGCCGCGGCACGGGCACGGCGGCGTCCGGCGGGTCTGCGCCCCGTGGTCGTCATCATCATTCAGCTCCGAAGGTGGAAAAGGTCCGCGGCCACCGGGCCGCGCTTGCTGCCCCGCCCGCGCCCGCGACGGGGACGGGCCGCCCCATCGCGGACGCGGGCGGAAGGGCGGTCCGGGCCCCGGGCCCGGAACGGACGGACACGACCGAGGCCGCGGGTCGGGCGGCGGCGGGCCGGCTCATCGGTCCACCCGCACGGCCGTGCCGGCGAGCTGGTCGGCGAGCAGCCGGATGTCGGCGTCGACCATGATCGCGGCGAGCTCCCGGGCCCGCACGACCGGCTTCCAGCCGAGCAGTTCCTCCGCCTTGGCGGCGTCCCCGATCAGCGCGTCGACCTCGCTGGGCCGCTCGTACTTGGCGTCGTGACGCACATGATCGCGCCAGTCCAGGCCCGCGTGGGAGAAGGCGTACTCCAGGAACTGCCGGACGCTGACGCCCTCGCCGGTCGCCACCACGTAGTCGTCCGGGGCGTCGCGCTGGAGCATCCGCCACATCGCCTCCACATACTCGGGCGCGTACCCCCAGTCGCGCACGGCGTCGAGATTGCCCAGATGCAGACGGCTCTGGAGACCCGCCTTGATCCTCGCCACCCCCCGGGTGATCTTTCGGGTCACGAAGGTCTCGCCGCGGCGCGGGGACTCGTGATTGAACAGGATCCCATTGACCGCGAACATCCCGTACGCCTCACGGTAGTTGACGGTCGCCCAGTACGAGTAGACCTTCGCGACGCTGTACGGGCTGCGCGGGTGGAACGGCGTCCGCTCGTTCTGCGGCGGCGGGCTGGCGCCGAACATCTCCGACGACGACGCCTGATAGATCCGGGTGTCGACCCCGCTGGCCCGGACGGCCTCCAACAGCCGCATGGTGCCCAGTCCGGTGATGTCCCCGGTGTACAGCGGGGCGTCGAACGAGACCCGGACGTGTGACTGCGCGCCCAGGTTGTAGACCTCGTCCGGCCGGATGTCGCGCAACAGGTTCACCAGCGCCACCCCGTCGGCCAGGTCGGCGTGGTGCAGGACGAACGACCGGTCCGCCTGCTGCGGGTCCTGATAGATGTGGTCGATCCGCTCCGTGTTGAAGCTCGACGAACGGCGCATCAGCCCGTGCACCGTGTACCCCTTGCTCAGCAGCAGCTCGGCCAGATAGGAGCCGTCCTGCCCGGTCACGCCCGTGATGAGCGCGGTCTTCGTCACGCGTCCCCCCATGTGTTCCGCCCGTAGGGCTGTGGATCCTCACCGATGTATCCGCCGTGATACCGGACTTGAGGATTTCGCGGTACGACGCCGCCGTGTGCGGCGGCCGCTGGCACAATTCCGGGCCATGACGACTGATGTCCCCGGCTCCCCCCGGGAATCCGCCCGCCCCCTGCTGCGTTCCGGCGCCCGGGTGTTCGTCGCCGGCCACCGCGGTCTGGTCGGTTCGGCGGTGACGCGCCGCCTCACCGCCGCCGGGCACGAGGTGGTCACCCGCGACCGCGGCCTGCTCGACCTGCGCGACGCCGGCCGGACCCAGGCGTTCCTCCGCGAGGTGCGCCCGGACGCAGTGGTGCTGGCCGCCGCCAGAGTCGGCGGGATCATGGCCAACGACACCTTCCCGGTGCAGTTCCTGGAGGACAACCTGCGCATCCAGCTGAGCGTCGTCGCCGGGGCGCACGCCGCCGGGGTCGAGCGGCTGCTCTTCCTCGGGTCGTCCTGCATCTACCCCCGGCGAGCCCCGCAGCCGATCCCCGAAAGCGCCCTGCTCACCGGCCCGTTGGAGCCGACCAACGAGGCGTACGCGCTGGCCAAGATCGCCGGTGTGGTGCAGACCCGGTCCTACCGACGGCAGTACGGCGCCTCGTACATCAGCGCCATGCCCACCAATCTCTACGGTCCGGGCGACAACTTCGACCTGGAGACCTCGCACGTGCTGCCCGCGCTGATCCGGCGCTTCCACGAGGCGCGGCGGGACGGCGCGCCCACGGTCGTGCTCTGGGGATCGGGCCGGCCCCGCCGGGAGTTCCTGCACGTCGACGACCTGGCCGCCGCCTGCCTGCTGCTGCTGGAACGCTACGACGGCGAGGAGCCGGTGAACGTCGGCTGCGGCGAGGACCTGCCGATCAGCGAACTCGCCGCCATCGTGCGGGAGGTGACGGGCTATCGCGGAGACGTCGAGTGGGACGCCTCGAAGCCCGACGGAGCCCCGCGCAAACTGCTCGACGTCACCCGACTGACCGCACTGGGGTTCACCCCGAGGATCCCGCTGCGCGAGGGCATCGCGGACACGTACGACTGGTGGCTCGGGCGGCGGGGCGCACGGCGCTGAGCGTGTCCCGACGGCCGCGCCGGCCCGGTGCGCGGGGCGGTCCGGAGGCACGCGTCGTCCGCCCGTACGGCCGGTTCCGTCCGCCCGGCCCGGCCCGGGCGGACGGTGGTGCGGTGATCCGCGCATCGCCGCCCGCCGCTCTCAGTACGCCCCGCGGCCGTCGGCGACGGCGCGCAGCGTACGGGCCATGAGCCCGAGGTCGGTCGCGACCGACCAGTTGTCGACGTACCACAGGTCGAGCGAGACGGTCTCCTGCCAGGACAGGTCCGAGCGCCCGCTGACCTGCCACAGCCCGGTCAGCCCGGGCCGGACCGCCAGCCGTCTCAGCTCCCGCTCGTCGTACCGGGACACCTCGTCCGGCAACGGCGGCCGCGGGCCCACCAGCGACATGTCGCCCCGCAACACGTTGACCAGCTGCGGGAGTTCGTCGAGCGACGTGCGGCGCAGCAGACGGCCGACGCGGGTCACCCGGGGGTCGCGCCGCATCTTGAACATCGGGCCGTCGTGCTCGTTCGCCCCGAGCAGCCGGTGCTTGTGGCGCTCGGCGTCCACCACCATCGTGCGGAACTTCCACAGCGTGAACGGCCGGTTGTGCCGCCCCTGGCGGACCTGCCGGTGCAGCGCCGGCCCCTCGGAGCCCAGCCGCACCGCCGCACCGATCAGGAGCAGCACCGGCGCGAGCACCAGCAGACCCAGCGCCGCGCCGATCCGGTCCAGAACGGACTTGAGGAGCATCTGCGGGCCGTGGCGCAGCGGCGGGGCGATGTGCAGCAGGGTCAGCCCGGCCGCGGCCGAAGGCCGTATCCGGCCGGGCGCGATGCCCGAGAGCTCCGACAGCACGGAGAGCGGGAGCCCGCCGTCGTGCAGCCCCCAGAAGAGCCGGCACAGCCGTTCCTCGGAGAGCTGCGGTCCGGGCACGACCAGGGCCAGATCCGCGTCATGGGCGAAGGCCGCGCCCAGCACCGTGGACGCGTCGTCGCCCGCGGGCGCCTGGGCGAGCCGTCCGGGCACCCGCACCCCGCACTCCAGCGGCGCGGTCCCCACCGGCACGGCGGCCACGACCGCGTAGGGGTGGCCGGAGCGCGCACCGAGCAGCCGCACCGCGCGTTCCACTCCCGCGGCCTCACCGACCACCAGCACCCTCCGTGCGGGCCTGCGGCGCCGCCCCGCACGGCACAGCCATCCCGCCGCGGCGACCGGCGGCAGGCCGGACAGCAGCGCCACGAGAGCGGTCACCGGATCGACCGGATCGCCGGTCGTGGTCCGTAACACGGCGAGCACGCCGACGAGCAGCAGCCAGTCCCCGCCCGTGCTCAGCGCGCCCGGGGGCCCGCTCCCGGCGCGGTCGTCCCCGTACCGGCCGCGCACCGCCCGGACGCAGCACCACGCCAGCGCCGCCACGGCCGCCACCGCCACGGCCCGCGGCTCGCCGCCGGACCGCAGGACGAGCCAGGCCGGAAGCCCGAGCCCGAGCAGCTCGGCGCCGACGAGCGCGGGCGCGCGGCGGCCGGTCCTCCGCCGGGCCGGCACCGGACGTCCGCGGGGAACGGGCGGCGTCCGCCGTATGTCGTCGGGTCTGCTGAGTCCCTTGCCACGAGGCCGGTGCGCAGCGGTTCGCGGACGCGGAGCCGTCCACGGAACCGCAGGTTCCGATCTGTCCGAATCAGTGAGCTCGACATGCCCCATGGACCCCCCAGTCACAGTTGCATCGCCACAAACGGGGCGCCCCCGCCGGTCCTGTGGACCGACGGACGCGCCCTCGCCCGGTGCACGATATCCACACACATGGCATTTCGCTGGAGTTCCAGTGAAGTTCAGACATGCGCACTGACTGGGAACTCGTCCCGTTCCGTGCGGGATCTCTGGATCTGCGGGCAACTGTTCGTATGTGGGGGTCGTCGGAGCCGGATGGTGTGCGGGCCTGTGCGACATCTGACGCATGGTTCCACCAAGCGGTCCGTCCCGGGAGACCGCCCGGACGGGCCGCGGCCGTCCGGGTCCGGTGGAGGGAGGTGTTCAGCCCCCGCCGGTCTCGTCGTCGGTCCGGGGCGGCCAGGCCGCCGCTCTCCCCGGAGCCAGCCGGTCCACCACCTCGGCCAGCTCCTCACAGGCGCGTTCGATTCTTCGGCGGATGTCGCTCTGCTCGGTGACCACGGCCGCGAGCAGCAGCGCGGTGAGCGCCACGGAGCCGTTGAGCACGGCGAGGTTGACCATCACATGGAGGACGCTGTGGCTCTCGAACGGGCCCACCCCCTGCGTCCCCGCGATCGCCGCCATCACCGACACCAGGAACGCGCACGGCGCGCTGCCCGCCAGCCGGAAGCTGAGCGCCGCCCAGACCAGCAGGGGGAAGACGAGGTACATCATCTCCAGCGAGCTCCGGGTGGCCACCCAGGAGACGCCCACGGCGGCGACCGCCAGCGCGCTCGCCTCAACCCACCGGTCGGCGGCCCGGGGCATCCGCGCCCGGCGCAGCACCAGCAGCAGCGGGGTGACGACCAGCACCCCCATAGCGTCCCCCGACCACCAGGCCGTCCAGACCGGCCAGAAACCGGACAGCGGGAGATTGTCGTCCACCACCAGCATGCAGGTGCCGATCGTGGCGCTGACGGTCATGCCCAGCAGCGCGCCGAGGAACACCAGCGCGACGCCGTCGCGCAGCCGGTCCAGCTCGGGCCGGAAGCCGGCCCCGCGGAGCATCCGGTAGGAGCAGACCGGGGCCAGGGTGTTGCCCGCCACGACGACGCCGGTGAGGAGCGAGACGGAGTCGCTGAGCGTGGTGACGACGCAGAGGGAGCCCAGCGCGATGCCGGGCCAGGCCGCCGGGCCCAGCTGGAGCAGGGCGCTCAGCGCGATGCCCGTCGGCGCCCAGAGCGGGGTGACGGCCGCCCCCCGGACGGACACCCCGGGGATCAGCCCGAGCCCGCCGGCGGCGTAGTAGGCGGCGGCGACGGCCAGGACGCGCAGGACGGCCCGGGCGATGGGTCTGGTTCTCTCACTGCGGATCACGCACCTCATCAGACACCGGCCCCGACGGGCCGGAGCCGCGTGACACGCTCGGCCCCCCGCCGGGGCGCCGGCGCGGCGAGGGCCCGGCCACCGGTCCCGGCGCGGGCGGCGCCCGGAGGACGGCCCCGGCCGTCCCGTTCCAGAAGGGCGCTCCCCGAAGGCGTTCCCCGAACGCGGGTCCGGCCGGCGGAGGCGTCCGTTCCGTCCCGGTGGGCCGTTGCGGTCGTTCCCGGCGTCGGAGTGCTCCGGCGGGGTGTCCGGCGGCGCCGCCCGGCGGGCGGGCGCGGCGGTCAGCGGCCCCCGGCGGGCGCGGGCCCGTGGCGCAGCACGAGGACGGCGGCGTCGTCCTCGTGCCCGGTCCGCTCCGCCGTGTGCAGGACCGCGTCGGCCAGCTCACCGGCGTCCGCGGTGGCCCCGGCGGACACCAGGCGCGTCACCGCGTCCAGGCCCTCCTCCATGGGGAACGAGGGCCCCTCCACCACCCCGTCGGTGAGCAGGACGAACGCGCCGGGCCCGGCCAGTCGCCGCCGGGTGACCGGATAGTGCTCCCCGGCCCGGATCCCCAGCGGCAGACCGCCCTCGTCCGCGGTGACCCCGCAGCGGCCGTCCGCGGTGGCCCAGACGGCGGCCACATGCCCGGCGCGGGCGCTGTGCAGCTCCCGGGCGACCGGATCGAGGCGGACGAACGTGCAGGTCGCGAAAAGGCCGGAATCATCCGACAGCAACAGGTCGTTGGTCCGGCCCACGACCTCCCCGGGATCCGAGGCGGTGGCGGCCATCGCCCGCATCGCGATGCGGACCTGGCCCATGAACGCGGCGGCCTCGACGTCATGGCCCTGGACGTCCCCGATGGCGAACGCCAGCGAGCCGTCCGGCAGCGCGAACCCGTCGTACCAGTCGCCGCCGATGTCCAGCCCGTTGCGGGCCGGCGCGTACCGGGCGGCGCTCCGCAGCCCGGGACGGTCCGGGAGCGACGCGGGCAGCATGCCGCGCTGCAGCGCCTCGGCCAGCTCCACCCGGGCCCGGTGCAGCTCCACCTCACGGCGCGCCCGCGAGGTGAGCTGCTGCAGCGTGGTGAGCAGCTCACCGGCGCTCGCCGAACGGGGAGGACGACGCCGGTTCATGGGCCGCTCCGCACTCGGTGGAGGTGACGTCACGCATCCTATTCCGGCGGTGTGCTTCCCGCAGGGCGGGCCGGGAGCGGGGAGACGGGCCGGAACGCGCGGGCGGCCCCGGTCGGGTGGATGCTGGTGACAGGACCGTGTCGTGTCCGGCGCACCGAGTCCGGGCACGGTCGCAGGAGGTGCGCGATGACTCGCACGCTGGAATGGAGCGTCCGCCTCGGCCTGTCCGAGGAGGACGGCACGACCAGGGCCGAGGCGGTGCTGGACACCGGTTCGGAGAAGGTCGTCGGACACGGGGTGGCCCACTGCAATCCGCAGGACGTGGACATCCCCGTCATCGGTGACGAACTCGCGGCGAGCCGCGCCATGAAGGACGTCGCCGCGCAGCTCATGAGGGCGGCCGACCGGGAACTGGAGTCGGCCGGTGCGGGTCCCGGGAGCGGACCGGTGGCGCCCCCGTACGCCTGGTCCGACACCACGGCCTGACCCCCGGGCCGAAAGGACGGCGCCCCGCCCGCGCCGGGCGGCCGCCGCATGTCCCCGCGCGGCCTGGGCCCGACCGGTTCCGGCGCCCCGTCCCGGTACAGGACGTCGTGTCCGGCGTCCGGGCAGGCCGATCGGGTGCGGGACGACAGCAGCTCCGCCGCCACCCGTCGGGTGGACGCCTCCGGCGCCGTCGGCGGCGCGTCCGCCGTGCTCTCGGCGAGCGGGCCCAGCGGCCGGCCCGCAGGCCGGGCGGTGGTGTCCTCGACCGGATCGCGTTCGGCGCGGCCGCGCGCCGCGACGGCGGACGGGCGGGCGGGGGTGGCTTGCGGTCACCGCCCGCCCGGATGCGCGCGACCCGCTCACGCGGCGCCGGAGTGCCGCTCGACGATCGCCGCGGCGTCGGTGCCGTGCGGCAGCACCCCGTACTGATGGCCGCGGTCCTCGCCGAGCCGGGCGGCGACGAACGCCTCGGCGCTCGCCGCGGGGGCGTGGCGCAGCATCAGCGAGGACTGCAGGGCCAGCGCCAGGCGCTCGACGGTCGCCCGGGCGCGGGTCTGCGCGGCGAGCGGATCGCCCAGGTCCTCCGCCAGGTCCCGGCGCAGCCGGCGGACGTGCGCGTCCAGCACCGGGTGGGCGCCGTCCGTGGTCTCCAGCTCGGCCCAGAAGGCGTCCAGCGTGCGCGGGGTGCGGGCGATGCCGCGCAGCACGTCGAGGGCGACGACGTTGCCGGAGCCCTCCCACACGGCCATCACCGGCTGCTCGCGGTAGCGCCGGGCCAGCGGCCAGTCCTCGGTGTAGCCGTTGCCGCCCAGGCACTCCAGCGCCTCGTAGGCGTGGTGCGGGCCGCGCTTGCAGATCCAGTACTTGGACACCGCGGTGGCCAGCCGCCGGAACAGCTCCTCGGACTCGCCGCAGTCGGCCTCGTACGCGTGGGCCAGACGCAGCGAGGTCCAGGTCGCGGCCTCCGTCTCCAGCGCCAGGTCCGCGAGGACCGCGGTCATGGCGGGCTGGTCGACCAGCCGGGCGCCGAACGCGCTGCGGTGGCGCGCGTGCCAGATCGCCTCGGACACCGACTCGCGCATGCCGGCGGTGGTGCCCAGCACGCAGTCGAGCCGGGTGTGGTTGACCATCTCGATGATGGTGGGCACTCCGCGCCCCGGCTCGCCGATCCGCACCGCCCAGGCGCCGTCGAACTCGACCTCGGACGAGGCGTTCGACTTGTTGCCCAGTTTGTTCTTCAGCCGCTGGATCCGGATGGTGTTGCGGGTGCCGTCGGCCAGCACCCGGGGCACCAGGAAGCAGGTCAGCCCGGCGTCGGCGCGGGCCAGCACCAGGAAGGCGTCCGACTGCGGGGCCGAGAAGAACCACTTGTGACCGGTCAGCAGATGGGCCCGGCCGTCGGGGTCGGAGAGCAGCGGCACCGCCCGGGTGGTATTGGCCCGGACGTCGGAGCCGCCCTGCTTCTCCGTCATCCCCATGCCGAAGGTCAGCCCGGACTTGCCGGCCGGGGCGAGCGGCCGCGGATCGTACGAGCGGCTCAGCAGGCCCGGCAGCCAGTCCCGCCCGACCTCCGGGTCCCGCCGCAGCACCGGGACCACGGCGTGGGACATCGACATCGGGCAGGCGTGACCCGGCTCGACCTGCGCGAACAGCATGAACGCGACCGCCCGCGCCACCGCCGCCCCGGGCCTCGGATCGGCCCAGCCCGACGTGTGCGTGCCATGGCTCACCGCGGCGCCGATGACCTCGTGGTACGCCGGGTGGAAGTCGATCTCGTCGACGCGGTTGCCGTACCGGTCATGGGTGCGCAGCACGGGCGGGGAGGTGTGGGCGAGCTCGGCGCTCGCCCGGAACCGTTCGGAACCGGTCAGCAGGCCGATCTCGTGCAGCTCCGGCTCGCGCCAGGCGGCGTCGAAGGCGCGCACGGCCTGGACGAGCGGGAGGTTGGCGGCGTACTCGTCGATGTCGGCGCGGGGCGGCGCCTGGTTGGTGACCTCGTGGGTGCGGTACGGGGCGGGCGCCTCGGTCCGGAGTCCGGCGGGCGGCGGGGTGAGGGTCATCGCGGGTTCCTGCTCCTGGGTCGGTGATCGGTGACGGGGTGGCGCAACGACGGGAACGGGCGGGGCGGTGGTACGCGGCCGGGGCGGCGCAACGACGGGGAGTGGGCGGGCGGCGGTGCGCGGCCGGGGACGGGAACGGGCGGGACGGGGGTACGGGTACGCGGTCGGGGCGCGGGGCGGGCGGTCGGGGGTTTGATGCGCGGTCGGGCGGCTCGCGAGGAGGGTTGATGTGGAGTCAGACGGCGTGCGGGGACGGGGGCGTGGCTCCGACCGCCCGCAGGCACAGCGCGGTGAGGCCCGCCACCACCGGCTCCGGATCGGCGCGTTCGCCGACCGGCGACAGCGGGCCGAGCAGGGCCTCGCCGACCGCGCCGATCACGGCGGCGGCCGACAACCGGGTGTCCTGCGGGGGAAGTTCACCGGCGGCGACACCCGCGGCGACCACCGACTCGGCGAGCGCGTGATAGCCGCGCCGATAGGTCAGCCGCTCCTGTTCGACGAGCGGGTCGACCGGTTCCGCGAGCAGCGCCCAGGCCGTGCGCGGGGCGCGCAGCGCGCGGCGGGAGAAGACCTCGACCAGTGCGCGCAGTCGCTCGGCCGCGCCGGTCCCGGCCCGTACCGCCTCCTGGACCGCGCTCAGTTCATGACCGGCGACATGGCGGAAGACGGCGGCGAGCAGCTCCTGCTTGGAGGCGAAGTGGTTGTAGACGCTGCCGGTGGCGACCCCGGCCCGCTCGGCGAGCGCGGTGACGCTCGCCGCCGCGTACCCGCCCTCGGCCAGCAGCTCCCGGGCGGCGTCCAGCAGCCGCTCGCGGTTCGCCAGCCGGGTCGCCTCCGTGCGTGCGGTGGATCGGTAGGCCACGATGTTCTGAACCTCGATTCATATCTTTGTGTGGCACTCAACCACGGCCGCGTCCCGGGGGCAATGGTCCCGCGAGGGTTCCGGGCGGGATCTCCTGCTCGGTCCACAGCACCTTGCCGTCGACGCCGTACCGGACGCCCCAGTGGCCGGCGAGCCGGGAGACGATGAACAGCCCGCGCCCGCCCTCGTCGACGGTGCGCGCGTGGCGGACATGGGGCGACACCCGGCTGCCGTCGTGCACCTCGCAGGTGAGGGTGCGGTCCAGGACCAGCCGGAGCCGCAGCGGCGGGGCGCCGTAGCGGACGGCGTTGGTGATCAGCTCGCTCACGATGAGCTCGGTCGCCTCCGCCGTGCCGCCGTCGAGGTTCCAGCCGTCGAGCCGGTCGCGCACCAGCGTGCGGGCGACGCCCGGCGTGGTGCGGTCGTGGGCCAGCTCCCAGACCGCGACCCGGTCGGCCGGGACCGCCCCGGCACGGGCCAGGAGGAGGGCGGCCCCCTCCGCGCGCGCCTCCTCGGGCAGCCCGTAGACGACGTCGTCGCACAGGTCCCGGATGTTCCGGCCGGGCCGGGCCAGGGCTTCCCGCACCGGGTCGGCCACGTTCCCGCCGGACAGCAGGTCCCCGGTGAAGAAGGCCAGCACGCTGCCCTCGTCGAGTCCGGACTCCGCCATGGCGAACGGCGAGCCGTCGGTGGCGAACAGCGAGGGCCCCTCCGGCACGTCCAGGGCGGTCGCGACGCCGTCGGGCGTGACCAGGACCGGCGCCGGATGCCCCGCCCGCGCCACGGAGCAGGTGCGGGCGATCGGGTCGTGGACGGCGTAGACACAGGTCGCGGCGAGCGGCTGCTCGGGTTCCCGCCCGGCGGTCCGCGGCTCCGCCCGCTCGGCGGCCAGCCGGCCGGCCGTCTCCGCGAGCCTGGCCAGCACCTCGTCGGGCTCCGGGTCGAACGCTGCCAGGGCGTGGACGACGGTCCGCAGCTGCCCCATGACGATGGCCGCGCGCAGGCCGGAGCCCTCGACGGCGCCGACGACCAGGGCGGTGCGCGCGCCGGAGAGGGGGATGGTGTCGTACCAGCATCCGCTGTTGCGCCCGGGCAGCAGGGCGTGCGCCGTCTCCAGGGCTACGCCGTCGCCGTCGGGCCGGGGCAGCAGCCTGCGCTGCACCGTCGACGCGATCACATGGTCGCGCAGGTAGCGCCGCGCGTTGTCGACGCTCAGGGCGACATGGGCGGCGGCGGTCAGGGCGAGGGGCAGGTCGTCCTCCGCGTACGGCTTCGAACCCCGGCACCGGTAGAGGCTCACCAGGCCGAGGACCGTCCCGTGCAGCGTCAGCGGGGCCACCAGCAGCGAGTGCGCCCCGGTCGCCTCCACCAGCCGGGCGGTGCCGGGGTCCCGGTCCAGCCACGGCGTCCGGTGGTGGATCGCCACGAGGCGCGCCCGCAGATCCGACGCGGCCAGGGAGTGCGGCGTACCGGCCGGCAGCCGGCGCATCTCCGCGACGAGGCCGTCCGGCCCGGAGTCCGCGTCCGGGTGGCGGACGGCCGCGCGACGCAGCGGGACCGCGGCGTCCAGCGGTCCCGGCGGCGGATCCGAGCCGCGCACGACGTCGTCCACCACCTCCACCACCGCGAGGTCCGCGAAGCGCGGGACGACGGCCTCGGCCAGCCCCTCGCAGGTGGCCGCCACGTCCAGCGACCCGCCCACGTTCGTCCGCACGGCCGCCAGGCACTCCGCCCGGACCCGCGCCCTCTCCCGCTCGTCGACGTCGACGACCGTGGCCAGCAGCCCGAGGGCGCGCCCGCCGGAGTCGTCCAGCCGGTGCACGGAGACCAGGAGGCTGCGGTCGGGGCCCGGGTCGTCCGCGAGCCGGCCGCGGATCACCCGGTCGTGCACGGAGGCGCCGCTGTCCAGCACGTCGCGCAGCAGCCGTTCGGCCGTGTCCGGCCGCTCCAGGTGGTAGGCGTCGGTGAGATGACGCCCCACCAGGTCGTCGGCGGGCCCGGCATGGGACAGGGTGGTCGCCCGCACCACGCGCAGCCGGGTGTCCAGGACGTGCAGCCCCACGCCCGACTGGGCGAACAGGACGCGCAGGACCGCTGACGCCATGGCATCGGTCCGGGCCGGCGTGAGGTCCTGGGCACCGGAGTCCGACACGGGTTCACCCCCCGTCGAGGCTTCGCCCCTCGCGAACCGGAGGCTGATGACCAGCGTCGGCCCGCCCGCCGCGCTTCGCCACCGGCGGACGGTGGACGGGTGAACCGCGCGGCCCGGCCGCCGGACGGTCCGGGAGCACCCGACCGGTCGGTACCGGCCGCCCCCGGCCCGGCCGGGGACCGACGGACCGGCGCCGGCCCCCGCCCGGCCGCCCGGGTCACCGGACCCGGCGGGCGGCGAGGCCGGGACGGGCGCGGGACGACCGGATCACCGCGCCGCCCCGCCCCGCCCCGGGCGGCCGGAGCCGCCGCCTCCGGACCGTGCCGCCGGACGGGCTCAGGCGTCCAGGGCGGCGCCGACCACGGCCCGGGCCTCCTCCTGCACCCGGCCGAGATGATCAGTGCCCAGGAACGACTCGGCGTAGATCTTGTAGACGTCCTCGGTGCCCGAGGGGCGTGCGGCGAACCAGGCGTTCTCCGTGGTCACCTTGATGCCGCCGATCGGCGCCCCGTTGCCGGGCGCCTCGGTGAGCACCGCCGTCACGGGCTCGCCCGCCAGCGTGGACGCGGTGATCTGCTCGGGGGAGAGCCGCGCGAGCACGGCCTTCTGCTCACGGCCGGCGGGCGCGTCGATCCGCGCGTACGCCGGCTCGCCGAAGCGGTCGGTCAGCGCCGCGTACCGCTCCGAGGGGGACCGCCCCGTGACCGCGAGGATCTCCGAGGCCAGCAGCGCCAGGACGATGCCGTCCTTGTCGGTGGTCCACACCGAGCCGTCGCGGCGCAGGAACGAGGCCCCCGCCGACTCCTCGCCGCCGAACCCGAGCGACCCGTCGGCCAGTCCGTCGACGAACCACTTGAAGCCGACCGGCACCTCGACCAGTCTCCGGCCGAGACCGGCGGACACCCGGTCGATCATGCCCGAGGAGACCAGCGTCTTCCCGACCGCCGCGGCCGCCGGCCAGCCCTCGCGGTGCGTGTACAGGTAGTCGATGGCCACGGCGAGATAGTGGTTCGGGTTCATCAGCCCGGCGTCGGGCGTGACGATGCCGTGCCGGTCGGCGTCGGCGTCGTTCCCAGTGGCGATCTGGTAGCGGTCGCGCTGCCCGATCAGCGAGGCCATCGCGTACGGCGACGAGCAGTCCATCCGGATCCGGCCGTCCCAGTCCAGCGTCATGAACCGCCAGGTGGGATCGGTCAGCGGATTGACCACGGTCAGGTCGAGCCGGTGCTGCTCGGCGATGCGGCCCCAGTACGCGACCGACGCGCCGCCCAGCGGGTCCGCGCCGATCCGCACCCCGGCCGAGCGGATCGCGTCCAGGTCGAGCACGGACGGCAGGTCCGTCACGTAGCGGCCGAGGAAGTCGTACGTCCCAGTGGTCGACGCGGCGCGCGCCCGGGCGTACGGCATCCGGCGCACGTCCTTCAGCCCGCCCGCGACGATCTCGTTGGCCCGTTCCTGGATCCAGCCGGTGGCATCGGACCCGGCCGGTCCGCCGTTCGGCGGGTTGTACTTGAATCCGCCGTCGGTGGGCGGGTTGTGGGACGGGGTGACCACCACGCCGTCGGCGAGACCCGAGGTCCGGCCCCGGTTGTGGGCGAGGACGGCGTGCGACACCGCCGGGGTCGGGGTGTAGCCGTCGGACGGATCGACCAGCACGGTCACGCCGTTGGCGGCGAACACCTCGACGGCGGTGACCCGGGCCGGCTCCGACAGGGCGTGGGTGTCGGCGCCGAGGAAGAGCGGTCCGTCCGTGCCCCGGCGCGCCCGGTACTCGCAGATGGCCTGGCTGGTGGCGGCGATGTGGTCCTCGTTGAAGGCCGTGGCCGCGGACGACCCGCGGTGCCCGGAGGTGCCGAACGCCACCCGCTGGTCCGGCACGGCCGGATCCGGGTGCAGCGTGTAATACGCCGTCACCAGCCGGGCCACATCGATGAGATCCTCCGGCCGGGCCGGCTGTCCGGCTCGTTCGTGCGGCATCCTCGTTCCTCCGTGTCGGTCGGTCGTCGCGTTCTTCCCCCGCGTCATTTTCGCGGGTGGCCGGCGCCGGCCGACGAGCGCCCCGCCCGATCGCCCCTCCCGGCCGCGCCCCCCGTGCCGCGCGGTCACCCGCCCGGCGGGCCCCGGCAGGATCGCGCGGCCCGGGGGACTGCGGCACAGTGGGCACATGGACGATCTGACCGCCCTCGCCGACGAGCACCTGGCCGCCGCCCGCGCCTCCGCGCACGGCCGCAGCGCCCACCGGCTGCTGCATCAGGAACCCCTGCGCCAGACCCTCATCGCGCTCACCGCGGGCACGGCCCTGGACGAGCACAACGCGCCCCTGGCGGCCTCGCTCCAGGTGCTCCGCGGCAGAGTGCGGCTGATCTCGGCCTCGGGCGGCACGGAAGTGGGCGCCGGCGGCCTGCGGCCCGTCCCGAGGGAGCGGCACGGGCTGGAGGCGCTGGAGGACTCCGTGGTGCTGCTGACCACCGTCAACGCCTGACCCCCGTCGACGCCCGCCGGCCCCCGCCGGCCGTCGCCGACGGGGGCCGGACGCCGGGCGTCCTCATGAGGCGACGGCGCCCGCCCCGGCGCGTGCGGCGCCGGCCATCCGGACGCGCTCCAGGATCCACAGCAGCAGGCTCCCGGCGGCCAGTGATCCGCCCAGCAGGCAGACACCGCCCCAGCCCGCCCGCGACCAGACCACCGAGGCGAGCGCGGCGCCGCCCGCGCCGCCCAGGAAGAAGAGCGTCATGAACCCGGAGTTGATCCGGTTCCGGGCCTCGGGACGGAGCGCGTAGATCACGTTCTGGCAGCTGTTGAGTCCCGCCTGCTGGGCGATGTTCAGCGAGATCACCCCGGCCGCCAGCCACGGCAGGGACGACTCCCCGGCCAGCAGCGGCAGCCACGAGACGGTGAGGAGCGCGGCCGCCGTGCCCGACACCGCCTGCACCCGGCCCCGGTCGCTCAGCCGCGCCGCGAAGTTCATGCCGATCACCCCGATGACGCCCAGCAGGCCGAACAGCCCGATGGCGGCCGCGTTCCAGCCGAACGGCGAACGGGTCAGCAGGAACGTCAGCGCGGTCAGCTGCACGCTGTACGAGGCCATCGAGAGCGCGCCGATCCCCGCCCGCCAGCGCAGCAGGGGCTCGTGCCGCAGCAGGGAGAGGGTGGAGCGCAGCAGGCCGGAGTACGACATCGACGCCGCCTCGAGGGCGCGCGGCAGGCGCGGCAGCCGGATGTGCAGCAGCACCGCCATCACGGCCATGAGCAGCGCGTTCACCCAGTACGCGGTCCGCCAGCCGCCCAGTTCGGACAGCGCTCCGGAGGCCAGCCGGCCGAACAGCCCGCCCAGCAGCACCCCGGACATGACGGCGCCGACGACCCTGCCGCGTTCCTCCGGAGCCGCCAGGGTCGCCGCGAACGGCACCACGACCTGCGCCCCCACGGAGGTCAGCGCCACGAGCAGCGTCCCGGCGATCAGCAGCGGGCCGTTGGGCGCCGCGGCCGTCGCGAGCAGGAAGAGGGCGGTGAGCGCGAACAGCCACACCGCGAGCCGACGGCGTTCCAGCACGTCCCCGAGGGGCACGAGCAGGATCAGGCCCAGTGCGTACCCGGCCTGGGCGGCCGTCACGATCAGGCCCGCGGTGGTGACGCCGATGTGCAGATTGCGCTCGATCACGTCCAGCAGCGGCTGCGCGAAGTAGTTCCCGGCGACCGAGAGCCCGGCGGCGAGGGCCATCAGCAGCACCGGACCGCGCCGGGAAGCGGGGGATTCGGGAAGCGGGCGGGGGAGGGCCCGGCTCCGGGCCCCGTCTGTGGAATGAGCCATGACCTCAGCGTCGGGGATCCCCCAATCATGAGTCCAACACATGTTTTTCATTTCATCGATCGTGGTTCACGATGGATGAATGGAGCTTCAGCAGATGCGGTACGTCGTGGCGGTGGCGGAGCTGGGCAGCTTCACCCGGGCCGCGAAACGGTGCCTGGTCGTCCAGTCCGCGCTGAGCCACCAGATCGCGCGGCTGGAGAAGGAACTGGGGGCCCGGCTCTTCGACCGCACCAGTCGCCGGGTGCGGCTCACCCCGGCGGGCGAGGCGTTCCTGCCCGCGGCCAGACAGGCGCTGGACGCGGCGGAGCGGGCCCGCAGCGAGGTCGCCGCCATGGTGGGGGAGGTCCGCGGCCGCCTCGCGCTCGGCGCCATCCCGACCGTGGCGGCGGTCGACGTGCCGGCCGCGCTGCGGGCGTTCCACCTCCGCCACCCGAAGGTGCACATCGTGCTGCGCGACGGGGCGAGCAAGGACCTGGTCGAGGAGGTCCGGGACGGCACGCTCGACGTGGCGTTCCTGGGGGTGCTGCCGAGCTACCGCCCCAGGGGCGTCAGGGACCTGGAACTGTCCAGCGGCGAACTGGTCGCCGTCGTCGCGCCCCACCACGCCCTGGCCGGCAGCCGGGAGGCGGGCCTGGAGCGGCTGGCGCGGGAGAGGTTCGTCGACTTCCCCGACGGCACCGCCGCCCGGGCGCAGTCGGACGAGGCGTTCGCGGCGATGGGCCTCGGCCGCGAGGTGGCGTTCGAGGTCAGCGGAACGGACTTCATCGTCCGGCTGGTCCGCAGCGGTCTCGGCGTCGCGATGCTGCCGGCCGCCTTCGCGGCGGAACTGACCGGGGTGCACGTGCTGACCGTCCGCGGGGCGCCGGTCCGCACGGAGCGGCTCGTGTGGAGCCGTTCGCGTCCCACCCCGGCCGCGGCGGCCTTCCTCACCGGACTCGGCCTCGACGCGGCGGCCGTCACCGGCGCGCCTCCCGCGCCCGGCGGCCGGGACACCGCCCGCTGACCGGTATCCGCGGCCGGCGCGGGAGCGGTCCGGAGCGCGCGGGAGCCGTCAGGAGGGAGCGTGCGCCCGCGCGGGAGCGGGGGCGCCGGAGGGGGCGCACGTCGGGCGCGGAAGGCGTCACGAAGGGGTGCGCGCCCGGCGCGGAAGCCGTCCCGGCCGCGGCTGGGATGTCTTCGCGCCAACTCGTCCGGGTGCGGGGCGATTCGGGGTCCCGCCGGGATTCGCCGGGCAGGTACTGGTGTACGACACGGAAGAGGCGCCCCGGCGGCCGGTGCCGGAAGGCGTGCGCGAGGTGAGGGAGCGGACCGTGTGGCAGTTCTCCGATGACCGTGGACAGTTGTCGACCGCCGAGCGGCGCCCGGCGCGGGTGCTCGCCTATGTGCAGGCCGGAGCGACCCTGTGGGACCACGGGATACGCCCCGACGCGTTGTTCGGATCCGATCACGACGACCCGGCCGTGCCGGACGCGGCGAAGACCGGATCGCTCCCGGCGGACGCCACCGCCTACCTCGGGGCGGGCAGCGCCCTGGACGCCGACACCCTGCTGAGCCGTGCGCCGGACCTCGTCGTCGCTGTCAGCTACGGCGGCGGCCAGGTCTACGGCCTGGCCCCGGAGACCGCCAAGCACCTGGAGGAGCACGTCCCCGTCGCCGTCGTCGACGTGGGCCAGGCACGCTCGTTCGCCCAGGTCACCGACCGGTTCGCGGAGCTCGCCCGGTCGCTGGGCGCCGAGGCGGCGGCCGGGGGCGCGGAGGAACTGGAAGCGGCCCGGGACCGGCTGCGCGCGCTCGGCACAGGGGCGCACCGGCCCCGCGTCGTCGCCCTGTCCCCGGCCGGACCGGAGAACACTCATCTGGCACGCCCCCGCATGTGGCCCGAGCTGCGGGTCCTGGCCGACCTCGGCGTCAACCTGGTGGAACCGGCCGAAGGGCCGGGCGTGAACTGGTCGACCACCGGCTGGGCCGAGGCGCGGGCGCTGCGCCCCGAGACGGTCCTCGTCGACGTGCGGGCCAACGCCACGCCGCTGCGCGAACTGCGGACGAGCGCGGAGTGGACGGCGATCGAACGGGCCGCCCGGGTGGTGCCCTGGAACCCGGAGCCGGTGTGCAGCGCCCGGGCCCACGCGCGCTTCCTGCACCTCGTGGCGGACGCGGTCGAGGGCGCCGACGGCGGCTGACCGGAGGCGGCGCGCCCGCGACCCGCCCCGCTCTCCGCCGCCCGCCCGTGCGAACGTTTCCGGCCATACGCGGGGTGCGGCACATCGCGTCGGCAGCGGGGGCCCGCCGGCACCTCGCGCCGTGCTCGCGGCCCGCGCCCGGAGCCCAGGGGGCAGGATGGGGACACGCCGACCGCGCACCGCGCCGTCCGCCGCCCGCACCAGGAGGTCCCCCATGCCCGACCGCCCCGACCTGCTGGTCATCGGCGAATGCGTCGCCGACGTCCTCCGGCTGCCGGACGAGGCCGTCCGGGTCCACCCGGGAGGCAGCCCCGCCAACGTGGCGTACGGCCTGGCCCGGCTCGGGCACGCCGTGACCCTGCTCACCCAGCTCGGCCCGGACGACTACGGGCGGCTGATCCGGCGTCATCTGACCGGGGCCGGCGTCGAGGTGCGCACCGACGGCGCCGCGACGCCGACCCCGTCGGCCGTCGTGACCCTGGACCGGGACGGCCGGGCCGAGTACGCCTTCGACATCGCCTGGACCCTCGCCGCGGCCGCGCCGGACCGGCCGCCCCGCCATGTCCACACCGGTTCGATCGCCGCCGTGGCGCAACCCGGCGCGGACACCGTCCTCGCCGCCGTCGAGTCGCTGCGCCCCTCCGCCACCGTCAGCTACGACCCCAACGTTCGCCCGGCGCTGATGGGCGACCACGCGGCCGCGGTCCGCAGGGTCGAGCGCTGTGTCGCGCTCAGCGACGTGGTCCGGGCCAGCGACGAGGACCTGGCATGGCTCCACCCGGGCCAGGAGCCGGAGGCGGTCGCCGAGCGGTGGCTGGGCCTGGGCCCGGCCGCGGTCCTCGTCACCCGCGGCGCCGCCGGCGTCCTCGCCGTCCTCCCCGGCGCCCGGGTGGCGGCCGCCGCGTCCCCGGCCGCCGTCGTCGACACGGTGGGTGCGGGCGACGCCTTCATGTCGGGCGCACTGCACGCCCTCGCCGCGCACGACATGCTCGGCCCGGACGGCCGACCGCGGCTGCGCGCGGCGGACCGGTCCGTCGTGGCCGACGTCCTGCGCCACGCCGTCGCGTCCGCCGCCGTCACCGTGGCGCGCGCCGGAGCCGCCCCGCCGGACCCGGCCGAACTGAGGGCGGCGCTGGCCCGCGACGACCGCTCGCGGCACCGCCCCGGCCCCGGGAACACGCCCATGGGAGCCCCGGGACGTCCCGCGCCGCGGAGCGCCGCCAACGGGTGAACATCGGCGCCGGCAGATGACCCGGACGGCCCAATCGTGACCCGTTCGGCTCATTGTGCGCATCCTCCGAGGGGCTACGGCCGTTCGACAACCGGTAGCCGTGATCGATTACGGAGGAGGGGGCGGAACATGGGGCGGGCCGACACGGACGTGGCAGTGACCGGCATGGGGATGGTGACGCCGGCGGGAGCGGACGAGCACACCTTCTGGGACGGGCTGTGCGCCGGGGTGTCCATGGCCCGGCGCTGCGAGGAACTGGCCGGGCTGCCGGTCGACTTCGCCTGTCCGGTGGACGGGATCGACCTGGACGAGGCCGTCGGCGGGCGCTCGGTGTGGCGGATGGCGCGGTTCGTGAAGATGGCGCTGATCGCCGCGCGCGCGGCGGTGGCCGACGCCGGGCTGGCGCCGGAGCGGTGGGACGGCGGCCGGGTGGGCGTGGTGCTCGGCGTCGGCGTCGGCGGGGTGTCCGTGCTCACCGACAACGCGCGCAGACTGGACGAGGGCGGGCCCGGGGCGGTCTCGCCGCTCCTGGTCCCGATGATGATGCCCAACGCCGCCGCGGGCGAGGTGGCCATCGCCCTGCGGGCGCACGGCCCCAGCCTGTCCCCGGCCACGGCGTGCGCGTCCGGGGCGACGGCGATCGCCGCGGCCCGCGACCTGCTGACGAGCGGCCGATGCGACGTGGTGGTGGCCGGCGGCGCGGAGTCCGTGGTGACCCCGCTGGTGGTGAGCGCCTTCGCGGGGATGGGCGCGCTCTCGACGCGGACCGGCGACCCGGCGGGGGCGTCCCGCCCGTTCGCCGCCGACCGGGACGGATTCGTGATCGGCGAGGGGGCCGCCGTGCTGGTGCTGGAGCGCGCGTCGGACGCGTACGCCCGCGGCCGGCGCCCGCGCGCCCTGCTGGCCGGCACCGGGTCCAGCACCGACGCCCACCACCCCACGGCCCCGCCGCCGGACGGGGCAGGTGCGCGCCGGGCCGTGCGGTCGGCACTGCGCGAGGCGGGCTGGGCGCCCGGCGACGTCGACCACATCAACGCCCACGGCACGTCCACCCTGCTGAACGACGCGATGGAGACCGGCGTCATCTCCGGGATGTTCCCCCACCGGCCGACGGTGACCGCGCCCAAGGGCGTGCTCGGCCACACTCTCGCGGCGGGCGGGGCCATCGAGGCCGCGGCCACCGTGCTCACCCTGGAACACGGACTGGTGCCCCCGGTCGCCAACCTGGACGCGCTGCCCGAGGGCTTCGACCTCGACTGCGTGGTCAAGGAGCCCCGGACACAGCACGCCGAGCGGGCGCTCAGCCACTCCTTCGGCTTCGGCGGACACAACGTCGTGCTCGCCTTCCGGCGCGCCGACGGCAGCGGCCCGGCACACCGGTGCGGGCGGTCCGGCGCGGTGCGCGGCGGCGTATCGGCCCCGGTGTCCTAGCCGTTGACTGAATCGTTCATTTCTCATGACCGCAACGATCGACAGCCCGTTCACCGAACGGTCCACGGAACTCCTCACCGCGGTGCTCCTCGGCGACGACCATCCACACGAACACGGCTTCTGGCGACGGCTGATCGCCACAGAACCGTTCCGCCGTCCCGACCGTCCCACTGCCGAAGAGCGCCTGGAGCTCGCCTACGCACGCCTGCGCGTCCTCAACGACGGCCTCGACGGCGGTCTCGGGGACGGCCCGGGGAGCGCCCCGGGGGGCGGCTCCGGCGGCGCGGCCCGGCTCGCCGCCGACGCGCGCGCCCTCGCGGCCCTGCACGAATGGCTGGGCCCCGTCGACCCGGCGCTCACCACCGTGGCCGGGATCCACTACAACCTCTTCCTCGGCAGCCTCCTCGACCACGACGGCGACCGCCGCCGCGACCTGTCGGACTTCCTCCGGCTGCGCGGCATCGGCACCTTCCTCTGCACGGAGGTGGCGCACGGGAACGACGCGGCGGCCATCGAGACCACCGCCCGCTACGAGCCCGCCCGCGACGGGTTCGTGCTGGACACCCCGCACGCCGGCGCCCAGAAGTTCATGCCCAACACCAGCCCGGCGGGCGGCCCCAAGTCGGGGCTCGTGGCCGCGAGACTGCTCGCCGACGACGCCGACCACGGGGTCTTCCTCTTCCTCGTGCCGCTCACCGACGCCGGACGCGCCCTGCCGGGTGTGCGGATCCGCAGGCTCCCCGCGCGCATGGGGAGCCCGGTGGACCACTCCCTGACCTCCTTCGACCGGGTCTTCGTGGGCCGCGACGCGCTGCTCGCCGGGGACCACGGACGGATCGGCGACGACGGCCGGTTCAGCAGCGCGATCGGCAACCGCAGACGGCGTCTGCTCGCGTCCATCGGCAGGGTGACCGCGGGCAAGATCTCGATGAGCGCCTGCGCGGTCGGCTCCGCGCGCGCGACGCTCGCCGTCGCCGTCCGCTACGGCGGCCACCGCCACGTCTCCGGGCCCCGGGGCACGGGACAGGTGCCGGTGATCGCGCACCGCAGCCACCACGGCCCCCTCGCCCGCGCCATGGCCACCGTCTTCGCGATGAGCCTGCTGCACCGCAGGGCGCTGGACCGCTGGGAGGCCCGGCAGGCCGAGCCGGGCCCCGGACGGGACGAGGCGGAACGGCTGGTGGCCGTCGCCAAGGGGTGGATCACCTGGCAGGCCAGGGAGGTGATCGTGGAATGCCGCGAACGGTGCGGCGCCCAGGCGCTCCTGGAGAACAACGGCATGAGCGCGCTCCTCACCGGGGTGGAGGGCGCCATCACGGCGGAGGGCGACAACCTCGCGATCCACGCCAAGGCGGCCGCGGAGATGCTCTTCACCGCCGAACCGGCCGGAATCGCACCCCCTTCCGGCGACGGGCCGGGCGACCTCTCCGACCCGCGGTTCCTCGGCGGGCTCCTGGCGGCCCTGGAGGAGATCTGGTTCGTCCGCGCCAGACGGCGCATGGGGGGCGCGCCGCACGGCGACCCGCTGGGCCGGTGGAACGCCGCCTCCGGGCCCGCCCTGCGCGGCGTCGAGGCCCACGCCCACCGGCAGGCATCCGAGGCCTACGCGGCCGCCGTCGCCGGACTGCCGCCCGGCCCCGCGCGCCGGCAACTCGCCGGACTCCACCGCCTGTTCGCCCTGGACCGGATCGCCCGCAACAGCGGCGACCTGTTGGCCGCAGGCTACCTGACGAAGCATCATATCGAGGAACTTCCCGACGTCACGGACCAGTTGATCGCGGAGGTCGCCGGACACCTGTCCGAACTCGTCGACTCCTTCGCCCTGCCCCCCGAACTGCTCGCGGACTGGCCCATCGCCGGTCCCGGCTATGTGGACGCCTACGACGACCCGGAGGCCGCCTGGCACCGCGACGTCGACCGTGCGAAGCCCCCGGGCGCGCGGCGGGAGCGGTGAACGGCGCCGGAACGGACGGGCGCGTCGACCGGGTCAGGGACACGGCGGGAGCCCTCACGGTCCGCGTCGTGCTGCTGCTCTTCTGGGGGACGCCGGCTCTTCTCGCCCGGTGGCGCACGGCGTCGCCGGGCGGCGCTGCCGAATCGGTTCGCCACAACGCGTAACTGGATCGACGCCACCGAGTTGATCCGGCGTCGGGACGATGCGTCCCCACTGCGCCGACAGTCGTACCGAATGATGGAGAGGAAGCTCATGAGTACGATTCATCCGCGGATCATCGAGGTCCTGACGCACACCTTCAAGGTGCCGGCCGCCGAGATCCGCCCGGACTCCACGATGGACAGCCTGGAGATGGACTCCCTCGCCGTCGCCGAGTTCGCCGTCCTGCTCAGGGAGACGACGGGCGGCGACACGGACCTGGACCGGATCCCCAAGAACGCCACCCTGGCGGACATCTCGCGCTTCATCGAGACGCCCCGCGGCAGCGGGACGCCGGCGCGCGCCGAGGCACACCTGAGCAACGCCCGATGAACAAGCCGGACATCGCCGTCACCGGCCTGGGCATGATCACCCCGGTCGGCAACGACACCGAATCGACCTGGAAGGGCGTGTGCGCCGGGGTCTCACCGGTGCGCACCGTTCCCGAACTCGACGGCTGCGCCATCGACTTCGCGTGCACGGTCGACGGCATCGACCTGGACGCCGCGATCGGCGGCCGCACGTCCTTCCGGATGGGGAAGTACGTCAAGCTCGCCGTCGTCGCGGCCCGGGAGGCGGTCGCCGACGCCCGACTCGACCCGGAACGGTGGGAGAGCGACCGGGTCGCGGTGGTCGTCGGCACCAGCAGCGGCGGCTCCGCGGCCCTGACCGAGCAGGCCGTGGTGCTCGACCGGCACGGACCGGACGCCACCTCGCCGTCGGGCATCCTGCTCACCATCCCGAACATGCCCGCGGCCGAGATCGCGATCCAGTTCCGGGCCACCGGCCCCAGCCTGGCGCCGTGCACTGCCTGCTCCTCCGGCGCCACCGCCCTGACCGTCGCCCGCGACATGCTGGCCACCGGGCAGTGCGACATCGCGATCGCCGGGGCCACCGAGTCGATCGTCTACCCGGTCGCCATGACCGGATTCGCCCGCTCCGGCGCCGCGGCCCGGCCGGACGGCGACCCGGCCAGGCTCTGCCGGCCCTTCGCGGCCGACCGGGCCGGGCTGGTCATGGGCGAGGGCGCCGCCGTCATGGTGCTGGAACGGGCGGCCGACGCGGCGGCCCGGGGCATCACCCCGAGGGCGCTGCTGGCCGGCACCGGAGCCACCACCGACGCCCACCACCCCACCAGCCCCCACCCCTCGGGCGCGGTGGCCCAGGCGGCGGTCGAGGCCGCGCTGCGCGACGCGGGCTGGGCGCCCGGCGACGTCGACCACGTCAACGCGCACGGCACGGCGACCCCGAGCAACGACGCCACCGAGGCCGCGCTCATCGGCCGGGTCTACCCGCACCGGCCGCCCGTCACCGCCCCGAAGGGCGTACTGGGGCACTGTATGGGGGCGGCGGGCGCGATCGAGGCCGGGCTGACGATTCTGACCCTCCAGCGCGGAGTGGTGCCGCCGATCGCCAACCTGGACGCCCCGGCACCCGAGTTCGACATCAACTGCGTCGTCGGCCGGCCGCTGCGACGGCCCGTCAGCCGAGCGGTCAGCCACTCCTTCGGATTCGGCGGGCACAACGCCGTGCTCGCCCTCCAACGGGCGTAGACCGGCGGACCGGTCGCCGCACGGTGGCAAACGGTCGCCGCGTGCCGCGCCGCATCCGGGGGGTCGTTCCCGGACGCCGGGGGAGCCCGGACACGGCGGGCCCACACGACTCCGCGAACCCGCGCGGGCGTCCACCCGGTGTGCCGACGCGGGGGCGAGTGGGGGAGCGGCGGCGGATGACGTGACCCGGCCCCCGCGGCACGCCGGCGCACCACAACGCCCCCGCGAGCCGCGCGCACGCTCCCGACCGGAGCGGACCGGCGGCGACCAGAGCGGACCCACGCGCCGCCGCATCATCCCCGCGCCGGGCGCGAACCGCCCGTCATCTACCGGCGCGTACCGGCGCGGCCCATGACCTTCCCGGGCCATGACCCTCGGCTGAATCCCTGGGCCGTCACCCTCGGCCCGTCAGTCCTGCCGGTGCTGTCAAGGTGCTGCCCGGCGCGGTCGGTGTGCGGCTCCGCTTCCGCTGTCGACGGCGGAGGCAGTGGAGGCAGCGGAGGCGGCAGCAGTGGAAGCGGCGGGGGCGGACCCGTTACCTGCCCGGGCCCGCCCCCGCCGGCCGGCTTCCGGCACGACGGCCGGCCGCGCCGCGCGGGGTCAGTGGCGGCGTCCCCGGCCGAACTCGCCGCCGGGACCCTCGCCGCCGACGTTCTTGCCGTCGGTGTAGTCGATCTGTTCCTTCCGGAGTTCGGCGGAGACCTCCTTCTGCTCGGTCACCCGCTCGGTCTCCATGCGCACCCGCTCGACGGGCACGGTCTCCTTGCTCGTGGTGGCGCGCTCGGCGTGCAGGGTGACCTCGACGTCCTGCTCGCGTATGTCGGTGGGTCCCGTTCCCCTCTCGCCGGGTTGCAGCGGCTCCCGGACCACCCGCACCTCCTCGTGCGTCAGCGGCACCGTCCTGGTGACGTTCTCCGTGACGACGTACTTGTGCAGCCGCGCCCGGCCGCTCTCGTACTCCTCGGTGCCTATGCGCAACTGCTCCTCGGAGCGGATCAGCTCCTCCTTGCCGCGTGTCTCGGCGGAGCGTTCGGTGCCCGCCCCCGCGCCGACCAGCGGCCGGGACTGGCCCGTCGCCGTGTCGCGGTGCCTGCCCATGCCCGCACCGGCTCCGGTCATGCCGGCGCCGCGCGACGGGGTGGTACGGGACGTGTCCGCGCCCGGAGCGCCGGTCGTGGCCGATTCGCCGCGCCCAGCGGCACGTCCCGTGCCGGCCGCGCCCATGGCCCCGGTTCCCGCCTGGCCGCCGAGCCTGGCCGTGGTGTTCCTGGCGAGACCGTAGTGACGGTAGAGCTCCTCTTCCTCCGCCACGGACAGATGAGCGTCCGCGTCCACCCGGGGGGCTTCCTTGACGCGGTCCTTCGGATGTGAAATGTGCAGGTCGGAGCCCACACGGCGGGCTCCGGCGAGGGGCACGAAGCTCTCCTTCATGCCGAACAGGCCGGTCTTCACCGTGATCCAGTCCGGGCGACCGGTGTTGTCGTCGACATACACCCGCCCCACGCTGCCGACCTTCTCGCCCGCGGTGTCGTACACCGTCAGGCCGTCGAGTTCTCCGGAATCCGTGAATCCGTCAGCGGCTCCCATGACCGATTCCTCCTCACCCGGGCGCGTCCTGTGGCTGGGTCCATCAGGGGAGGCGCGTCCGATTCCCATCGCGCCTCACCCGGTTGGACGCTGCAACCGCCCCGCTCGCGGAGGCCGACCACCGCATCCGCCCCGCGTCGGGGGTTCCGCCCCGGCACGGCGGTGTGCGGGCCGCACCTTCGTTACGCCAATCGGGTGATAGGGGCCTCCGGCGGCACCGCCATGAGCGCGCCGTCGGCGCACCGCACCGTCCCGGCCGGAGCCGTGCCCGCCGCGGGCCCGATCGCACGGGTCCGCAGGGCCGACGCCGCACGGCACGCTGTCATGCCCGCCGCCTATGATCGTCCGGCCGGTCTCCGGCCTTCCGTCCACAGCGCCATCCGGGGGTGTCCCATCGGTTCCGTACGCATCCGGCTGCCCGAGCAGCGCGGCGAGCTGCTGGCCAGGCGGGAGGAGGGCCGGGAGCTCCACCATCTGGTGTGGCGACTGGGACCGGGGTGGCGGGTGTGCAGCAGCGCCGTCCTCGGCGGCGGCATCGGGCCGCGGGCGTGGATCCTCAACGCCCAGGTGCCCGGCGGTTATCCCCGTATGGATCCCGACCGCCACCTCGCCGAGATCGCCGAGGCGGAACGCCTCACCGGGCCCGGCGTCGGCCTCATGACGGCCGCCGACGTCACCGCGTACGCCGCTGCCGCCGACAACGGCGTCACGGCCACCGCCACCTGCGGCCTCGGCGTGCGCGGCTGGGCCGCGGCCCCGGACGGGGACACCGCGGAACCGCCGCGCCCGGGCACGGTGAACATCGTGGTCACCCTGCCGGTGGCGCTCTCCGACGCGGCGCTGGTGAACGCGATCGCCACGGCCACCGAGGCCAAGGTTCAGGCGCTCCTGGACGCGGGATTCGATTGCTCGGGCACCCCCACCGACTCCGTCTGCGTCGCCGCCCCCGCTCCGGCGGGCGGCCCCGGCGAGCCCTTCGCGGGCCCCCGTTCCCGCTGGGGAGCGCGACTCGCCCGGGCGGTGCACGGTGCCGTCCACGAGGGCGCGCTGCGGCAATCCTGAGTCCCGTGCCCCCACCGGGCCGCACACCACCCCCACCGGGCCGCGCGGACCGGCCGGAGCGCTGCCGCCGAAGGACGAACGAGCCGCCGAAGGACGAACGAGAGGAGCGCGCTGATGGCACCCACCGCCGACGCCACCGATCCGACGGACCCCGCCGACGCCGCCACCACGGATCCCGCCCGTGCGACGGATCCCGCTGGGCCGGTCGTCGCCGTCCTCGGCACCGGGATCATGGGCGCCGGAATGGCCCGGAGCCTGCTCCGGGCCGGTCTCCCCGTCCGCGTCTGGAACCGCACCCGGTCCAGGGCGGTCCCGCTCGCGGTCGACGGAGCCGTGGTCGCGGACACGGCGGCGGAGGCCGTGCGAGGCGCGGACGTCCTCCTCACCATGCTCACCGACGGCTCCGCGGTGGCCGAAGCGCTCACCGAGGCGTCGCCCGGGCTGAGCGCGGGACAGGTGCTGCTCCAGAGCTCGACCGTCGGACCCGAGGCCACCGCCGGGCTCGCCCGGCGCGCCGCGGACCTCGGGCTGGTGTACCTCGACGCGCCGGTCTCCGGGAGCCGGGAGCCCGCGGAGCAGGGCGCGCTGACGGTCCTCGTCTCCGGGCCGTCCGGGGCGCGGGCGACGGTGCGGCCCGTGCTGGACGCGATCGGGCGGCGCACTGTCTGGGTCGGCGAGGAGCCCGGTGCGGCCTCGCGCCTCAAGCTCGTGGTCAACGCCTGGGTGATCAGCATGGTCAACAACGTCGCGGAGTGCCTGGTTCTCGCGGAGGGGCTGGGGGTGGACCCGAGGGCCTTCCTCGACGTGGTGAAGGGCGGCCCGCTGGACTCCGGCTACCTCCGGAGCAAGTCGGCCGCCGTGCTCTCCGGCGACCTCGCTCCGAGCTTCGCCCTGTCCACCGCGCTCAAGGACACCCGGCTGATCCTGGACGCGGCGGAGCGGGCCGGAGTGCGGCTGGATCTGGCCGCCGCGTCGGCCGACCGCTTCGAACGCGCCGAGGCGGCGGGACACGGGGGCGAGGACATGATCGCCACGTACTACGCGGACGGGACCCCGAAGCGGGACGCCGCCACGGGCCCCCGCGCGGACGCGGCGGACGGCACCGGGCACGGCGGCGGCCCGGACCGGCCGACGGACCCGCGCCGGCACGGGAGCTGAGCGCCGCCCGCGCGGGGCGGGCCGGGACCGGCCGGGACAGGATGCGATGATCCTGGACCGATCGGGACGGGGCATGATGATTCGGGACCGACCTGGACAGGACGTGATGATTCAGTCCGGTTCGGGGTGGGCCGGGCCGGGGCGTATATAGGGCGGGCCCTGTGCGCGGAGTGGGCGGGGCGCAGGAGCGCGCCGCGGCGGAACCGGGGCATGCCGCCCGGCTCACTCCTCCACGAACATCCCGCTGCGCAGCTTCCGCAGAATCCTGCTGATCAGCCGCGAGACATGCATCTGCGAGACACCCAGCGTCGCCCCGATCTGGGACTGCGTCATCTCCTGGCCGAAACGCATGTCGACGATGCGGCGCTCCCGTTCGTCGAGACCGCCCAGCAGCGGAGCCAGCGCGTGCAGGTTCTCGACCGTCTCGATGGCGGGATCGGGGCTGCCCAGGACGTCCGCGAAGGTGCGTCCGGGACCGATGTGCCGCCCCGTGCCCGCCGGTTCGGCCGGCATGTCCAGCGAGCCCGCCGTGTACCCGTTCGCCGCCACGATGCCCTCGATGACCTCGTCCTCGTCCAGTTCGAGCCGCTCCGCGAGCTCGCGGACGGTGGGGTCGCGGTCGAGCTCCGCGGCCAGGGCCTCCTTGGCCCTGGCGAGGTCGACCCGCAGCTCCTGGAGCCGGCGCGGCACATGGACCGCCCAGCCGGTGTCGCGGAAGAACCGTTTGATCTCCCCGGTGATGTACGGGACGGCGAAGGAGGTGAACTCGACCTCGCGGGAGAGATCGAATCGGTCTATGGCCTTGATGAGTCCGATGGTGCCGACCTGGACGACGTCCTCCATGTCGCCGCCGCCCCGGTTCCGGAACCTCCCGGCGGCGAACCGGACCAGGGAGAGGTTCATCTCGATGAGGGTGTTGCGCGCGTACTGGTGGGCGGGGGTGCCCTCCTCCAGCTCCCGGAGACGGCCGAAGAACAGCCGGGACAGCTCCCGCGCGTCCGCCGGAGCCACCTTCCCCGCGTTCTCGATCCACGGCAGTTCGCCGGCGTCCGCGGCCGATTCCGGCCCGCTCTCGGCCCTCCCGGCTCCCGTGGCGGCGGTCGCGACTCCCGTGCCGCCGTCGGCCGGCGTCCCCGGCGGTGTCGGCCGTGCTTTCCCCGTCCGCTCCGTACCGGTGGTCCGCGCGGTGTGCGCCGTCATCTCGTCACGCTCCCCTGGCTCGTCGGTGAGGTGTAAGCGCCTGCCCCCGAAGCGGCCGGTCATGCGGAGGAGCGACGGGATGGCCGGTGCGTGCGACGGTCAATGGCCGGGAACCGACGTGATGGCCGGTCAGGCACGTGCGTACGGACCGCGTCGCGCAGCACAACCGCCCCACCGGTACGGGGGAGCCCGGTGGGGCGGCCTTCTCCAGATTGCCACAGCCGACGGCCCGTCGGGGGCCGACCCCCGTACATCCGGCGGTGGTTGAGTCGAAATCGACGGTGACCCGACCGTCGCCCGACGGCCGCCCGACCGGCGCGCCGGTTTCGGGCGACCGGCCGTGGCGGGCGGGAGAGCGGCGGCGGGACACGCCCGGGAACGGTACCGGTGCGGGCGGTGTGCGCGGGCGTGCTCGCGGCCTTCTGCGGGGGTGCGCGCCGGGGCGCGCTGCAAAACGTCCGGGTGACCGGGGAGTTGTTCAGCCGTTTGCCGAGCCCGAGCCGATAGGCTGCGCGGGAAAACGTTTCGGCTGCTGGTGCTCTGGCCGGAATGAGCCGCCCGGCGCCGCGAGCCGGCGGTCCTCGTTCCGGTCAGGGCGCCGGCCGTGTGAGGAGTTCGTTCAGGTCATGGTGGGTCAGCAGGTGTGGTGGGGGCGGGGTCTGGCGGCCGTGGCCGTGCTCGCGTTGGCGGGTTGTTCGGTGATCGACGAGGTGACGTCGACCGCGGAGACGGACGGCAAGCCGTCCGCCTCCGCGTCGGCCTCGGCCGGAACCGGCGGCGGGGCGGCCGACTCCACCACGACCCTGCCGGGCCTGCCCGACGCCGGCCAGGCCCGGCAGGAACTGACCGGGCTGAAGGTGGCCGCGCACGGCCCGATGACCGGCTACAGCCGCTCCAAGTTCCCCCACTGGGCCTCGCAGGGCGAGTCCTGCGACACCCGGGAGAAGGTGCTGGAGCGCGCCGGGACCGGCGTCGAGCAGGACGACAAGTGCCGGGCGGTGGCCGGCAAGTGGGTCAGCGTCTACGACGACGAGGAGTTCACCGAGGCGTCGCGCCTGGACATCGACCACATGGTGCCGCTGGCCAACGCCTGGCGCTCCGGGGCTCGTACCTGGACGCAGGAGAAGCGCAAGGCGTTCGCCAACGACCTGACCCACCCGCAGCTGCTGGCCGTCTCCGCGGCCACCAACCGCTCCAAGGGCGACCAGGGGCCGGACGAGTGGCAGCCGCCCGCCAAGTCGTACTGGTGCACCTACGCCCGCGCCTGGGTCTCGGTGAAGTCGACGTACGAGCTGTCGGTCACCGCGGCCGAGAAGGACAAGCTGGGCGAGATGCTGGACATGTGCCACTCATGACGCACGCACAGGACACCGAGGAGCCGGGGCAGTTCACGGACGACGTCCAGGCCGGGCCCGGCGGGGCGATGACCGACGAGGTCGGCGTCATCACCGGAGAGCTGACCGTCGTCACCCGGCCGCTGCCCGACGGACGGGCCGCCATCGCCGTCCAGTACACCGGCGCCGACGAGTGGTACACCCTCACGGGCAGTCCCGTGCCGCTGCCGCCCGCCGGGCCGGCCGCCCTGCACCAGGAGGTCCTCGCCCGGATCCGCCAGGGGCACGGCGCGCAGGCCACGCCCTGAACCGTCCGTCCACCGGCCGCCGTCGGCCCGCTGCCCAGGCGACCGGAGGATTCGGCCCGGCCACCGCGCACGGGTGATCCGCGCGGGCGCGTACGGCAGGTTCAGGACGACGTCGCTCCAGGACGGCCGTGGGCTATCCGCGCGGGCGCGAACGGGAGGTTCGCGCCGGTGCGCGCGGGAGGGGCACGCGCCGGTGTGCGCGCGGTGGTACGCACCGGCGCCGCGCCCCGTGGGAATCCCCGGCCCTCTCGGGGAACGGGCGTACGGGGACAGGCGTCCTTCCGTGCGGCGCCTGTCTCTGAGTACGGGCAGAAGGGCGGGGACTTCGTGGCGGAGAAGCGGCCGGACCGGGGCGAAGCGGCCCCGCTCCCCGGAGCGGAGGCGGACGCGGGGCCGGGAGGACCGCGGGCGGCGGAGGCGGAGCGGCGGGCGGCGGTCGTGCGTCGCTCGGCGGCCCATCTGCTCCGGCGCCTCGACGATGGTGCGCGCGCCCGGCTGCTGGGCCTGGAGGCCCTGCGCTTCGGATGGCCCGGTACGGCCGCCGCGTTCGCCGCCGACGCACCGGACGAGGAGCCGGCGGAGCTCTGGGAGCCGGTCCGGGCGACGGGGCGGTGGTGCGACGAACGAGTGGTGCGGGTGCTGCGCTGCGACGGGGTGGACGCGACATCGGGAGTCCTGGACGGACGGCTGGTCGTCCTCGCCTCGGACCCGTCCGGCTCCGGCCGGGTGCGGGCGCGGGACGTGCTGGGCGACGCGTCCGGGACGACGTTCGCGGCCGACCGCGACGCCCGTGTGGTGGAGGCGCTGGAGGCCGAGGGCCGGCTGCTGGTCCTCACCGGGCACGAGGCGCGCGGCCGGGATGGCTGCTACGACCCCCACGGCTGCGGTGACACCGTGCGGCTGTGGGACGCGCGCACGGGCGCGCGGGTGGGCGAGCCGCTCACCGTCGCCCGAGGGCTGATCACCACCGCGGCCGCCGCCCGCCTGGGCGGACGCACGGTGGTGGTGACCGGCGGCCTGGACGGCCTGCTGCGCGCCTGGGACCCGGCCACCGGCCGGCCGGTCGCCGAGTACACGGGGCACGAGGACCGGGTCGTGTCCCTGGCGACCGCCGAGCTGGAGGGGCGGCCCGTCGTCGTCACCGCCGGGCGGGACGACCCGGACGTGCTGGTGCGCGACCTGGCCACCGGCCTGCCGGTGGGCCGCCCGCTGACCGGCCACACCGCCCCGGTCCTGGCCGTGACCACCACGAGGTCGGGGGACGCGGTCCTGGCCGTCACCGCGAGCGAGGACCACACGGCACGCGTGTGGGACCTGGCCACCGGGCGGCCGGCAGGCCCCCCGCTCACCGGACACGACGACCGGGTGTCCGCGGTGACCGCGGCACGGGTCGACGGCCGCCTCCTCGTGGCCACCGGCGGCTGGGACCGCACGGTCCGCGTGTGGGACCCGGGCGCCGGGCGGCAGCTCGGCGACGCCTTCACCGGCCACGAAGAGCCCCTTCGGGGAGTGGCGCTGGGCACGGTGGACGCGAGACCGGTGCTGGCGGGGTGGGACTCCGGCGGCATCCTGCGCGGCTGGCGGCTCGCCCCGCGCCGCCACGGCGGGGACGCCTCCGACGGCCCCGGACCGGCGCCCACCGCCCTGACCACGGCGACGGTCGGCGGGCGCCGCCTGGCCGCCGGCGGCACGTACACGGGCCCGGTCACCCTGTGGGACACGGCGGCCGAGCACACCGCCGAGCCGCTCCCCGGCCATCCCGACGGGATCCTCGCCGCGACCACCGCCGTGCTGGACGGCCGCACCCTGCTGCTGACCGCCGGGCGGGACGCGCGCGTCCGGGTCACCGACCTCGAGACCCGCGCGCCGGTCGCGGAGCCGTTCGACTGCGAGGGGGAACCGGCGAGGGCCCTCGCGACGGCCACGGCGGGCCACCGGGTCCTCGTGCTGGCGGGAGGCCGGGACGGCGTCGTCCGGATCTGGGACCTGGCGTCCGGGCGCCCGGACGGTCCGCCGCTGCACACGGGATCGCGCGTGCTGGCGGCGGCCGCCGTGCCGGTCGGCGACCGGACCGTCGTCGTCACCGGTCACGCCGACCGCGCCGTCCGGCTGTGGGACCTGGCCGGGCGACGCCCGCTCCACCCACCGCTGCACGGCCACGGGCGCGCCGTCGACCGCGTGGTGACGACGGCGGTGGACGACCGGCCCGTCGCCGTCACCAGCGCCGGGTTCGACCCCTTCATCCACGTCTGGGACCTGGTGACGGGACGTCGGCTGGGCGAGCCGCTGCGCGGCCATCGCCGACGGATCGCCGACCTGGTGATCGCCGCGCCGCACGGCAGGACCGTCGCCGTCAGCGGCGGCGACGACGGGACCGTGTGCGCCTGGGACCTGCGAACGCTCCGTCGCATCGGCCGGCCGACGCGCTTCCCGTACCGGGTGCACACCCTGGCCCCCGTCGACGGCGGCGGTCTGCTCGTCGGTTTCGGCGGCGAACTCGCGCTCCTCGCCGCACGCCGGCCGGACGCCCGGACGCCCGGTTCTTCCGCCTGACTGTTCGTGAGGTTCCGTACGCCCGGCTCTTCTGCCTGACTGTTCGTGAGGTTTCGTACGCCCGGCTCTTCTGCCTGAGCGTCCGTGAGGTCCCGTACGCCCGGCTCGTCGAACGCTCCGGCCGCCGCGGGTGGCGCGGCGCGCTGCCCGTCGGATCGGCGCGCTCGGCGCCCCGGATCGTTGCGCCCCGGATCGTTGCGCTCCGGTGAACACGCGGCCCGCGCGGGAATACGGTCGCCGAGAATGACCTTCACGCTGCTGCGGCCGGTGGTGACCGGCCCGGCCGGGGGCGCCGAGGCCCCGTGATCACCAGAAGCAGAGGAGAGCGAAGCCATGCCCAAGGCCTATGTGTTCACCCGCAACGGCGGTCCGGAGGTGGAGGCCCTCGTCGAGCGGGACATGCCGGTGCCCGGCCCCGGTGAACTGCTCGTGGCCGTCCGCGCGGCCGGCGTCAACCCGGTCGACTGGAAGCTCCGGACGGGATACGTCAGGCCGGGCAGCCGGCCGCAGCCGTTCCCCACCGTCTTCGGCAGCGAGGCGGCCGGTGTCGTGACGGCCGTGGGGCCGGACGTCGAGGGGTTCGCGATCGGGGACGAGGTCTTCGGCAATCCGGTGACCGGCGGCTACGCCGAATACACCCTGCTGCCCGTCGCGGTGACCGCGCACAAGCCGGCCGGCCTCTCGTTCGCCGACGCGGCCGTGTTGCCGGTCGCGGCGGCCACCGCGTACGACGGTGTGCGCCAGATCGCCCCGGCCCCCGGCTCGACGCTGCTGATCACCGGGGCCGGGGGCGGCGTCGGAACGACCGCCGTGCAGCTGGCACGGCACGCCGGCGCCCGCGTCATCGGCACCGCGAGCGCGGACAAGAAGGACTTCGTCGAGTCGCTCGGCGCGGTGCACGTGGAGTCCGGCGAGGGGATCGCCGACCGGGTGCGGGCCGTCGCCCCCGAGGGCGTCGACGCGATCTTCGACCTGGTCGGCGGCGACACGCTGAGGGCCGTGGCCCCGCTGGTCGCGGACCCGGCACGGCTGATCAGCGCCGGAGGCAAGCCCCTGGCGGTGGAGCTGGGCGGGGCGGCCGTCGCCCGGGCCCGGACCGCGGCGGTCCTCGACGCGGTGGCGGAGCTCGTCGTCGCCGGGGTGATTCGCACCCATGTCACCGGGACCTTCCCGCTCACCGAGGCGGGGGCGGCGCTGCGGGCCGTGGAGAGCGGCCACACCCGCGGGAAGATTGTGATCGAGGCGGGCGCGTGACCGCACCCGCCGCCGGACCGCACCCGCTGGACGAGCCGGTGCGGTCCGCGCTGACCGGCCCGCACGCCGGCTTCACGGAACGGCGCGGCCGGGTCCTGCGCTACCCGGCGGACGTGAGCCCCTGGGCCGTGCTGCCGGACGAGCCGGGCCCGGAGGACTGGGCGGACGCCGGGGCCCTCGCCGGACCGGGCGGGACCATCGGCCTCATCGCCCACCGCGAGCCGCCGCCGGACGGCTGGGAGATCACCTTCCACGCCGAGGGCGTCCAGCTCGTCGACGCGGGCGTGGCCGCCGAGCCGTTCCCGGGGGCCGTACGGCTCGGACCCGCCGATGTGCCCGAGATGCTCGACCTGGTCGCTCGCACCCGGCCGGGCCCGTTCCTGCCCCGCACGGTGGAACTCGGCGCCTACCTCGGCGTCCGGCGTGAAGGGACGCTCGTCGCCATGGCCGGCGAACGGCTGCGGCCGGCCGGCTGGAGCGAGATCAGCGGCGTCTGCACGGACGAGTCCGTGCGCGGCCGGGGACTGGGCGGCGGGCTGGTCCGGGCCCTCGTCCACGAGATCAGGGAACGCGGGGAGACGCCGTTCCTGCACGCCGCCGCCTCCAACACCGGGGCCGTCCGGCTCTACGAGTCGCTGGGGTTCGCCCTGCGCCGCCGTACGTCCTTCCTGGCGGTGCTCGCCCCCGAGCGCCCGTCGGCCCGGCCGTCGGGGCCCGGTGCCGCCCGCGCGGCGGCGGGCGGCTGACGCGACGGGGGCGACGCGACAGCGGAGGGCTGAGACAGCGGAGGGCTGAGCGGTGGTTACGGCCCGCGGGCCCGCCGGCACGGGGCCGGTGGGGCCCGCAGGCCCCATCTCTCCGGGACCTTCGGCGGGCCCACCGGGGCCGTAAGCCCCCTGCGCCGCGCGCTGCGGCCTGGTTGGACTGGAGTGAAGCGCCGGCGAAGGCCCGGCGGAGGCTGGAAGGAGCACACCGTGTCGATCCGGCTCCGGACGGCGGCCCGCGCGACGGCCCTCCCGGGCACGGACCCGGGGGAGAGGGCGGTCTTCGCGCCCCGGATCGGGAACGGGGTCCTGTTCGGCGGGCTGTTCCTGCTGACCGCCCTGGTCACGCTCCTCGACGTCCTGACCGGCGACGAGCTGCGCCTCCTACCGATGCTGGTGGTGGTGCCCGCCCTCGTCTCGGTCTTCGGCACCATTCCGCAGACCGCGGCCGCGGCCACCTGGACGACGATGGTCGTGGCGTGCTCCCGGCTGCTGACCGGGGGCGGCTTCTGGGACGTCGCCAGCGGCATCGGCTTCACCGCGCTGGCCTGCTTCCTCGGCGTCGGCGCCTGCGCGCTGCGAATCCGCCACGCCGCCGAGATCGCCCGGCTGCGCTCCGCCGCCGTCGCGCTCCAGCGCCAGATCCTCCGCCCGCTGCCCGTGCTGACCGACCAGGTCCTCGCCCACGGCGTCTACGCGCCGATCGAGGAGGACCGGCTGGTGGGCGGCGACATCTACGAGGTCGTCCAGTCGCCCTACGGAACCCGGGTGATCATCGGGGACGTCCAGGGCAAGGGACTGGCCGCGATCGGGGCGGGTTTCGCCGTGCTCGGGGCGTTCCGGGAGGCGGCCATCCGCGAACCCGCCCTGACCGGCGTCGTCGACGCGCTGGAGGACGCCGTCGCCCGGCACAACTCCTTCTCCGCACAGACCGGCGAGACGGAACGCTTCGTCACGGCCCTGGTGCTCGGCATCGACGGGCCGGACCGGGTGAGCGCCGTCAACTGCGGGCACCTCCCGCCCCGCCTGCTGCACGACGGCGTGGCCCGCCCGCTCCCGCTGCGCCGTACCTCCGTACCCCTCGGCATGGCCGAACTCGGGGGAGCGGCTCGGGCCGCGGAGCGGCTGGACTTCCCGCCCGGCGCGACGCTGCTGCTCCTCACCGACGGCGTCACCGAGACCCGCGACCGGTCCGGGGCCTTCTACCCGCTGGACGCCAGGCTCGGCCGCTGGAGCGGTCACGGTCCGCACGAGCTTCTCGACGCGCTCCACGGCGACCTGGAGGACTTCTCCGAAGGCGTCCGCCGCGACGACGTCGCCGTGCTCGCCCTGCGCCGGACGCCCGCCGGGACCCGACACCGTCCCGCGGCGGCCGGGGACGACGCCCGACGGGCCGCGCAGGCCTTCGTCGCGCGATAGCGGCCCGGGGGCGGGGCGCGAACGAGGCGGGCGTGTGTGACCAGAGAGTCCGGTCCCGCCGCTCCGACGTCCCGGCGAGACTTCCGTCTCCTCGGGACTCCCCTCTCCTCGGGACTTCCGTCTTCTCAGGAATTCTGTCGCGTCGGGACTTCTGTCGCGTCGGGACATTTTCGGGTGTACGGTGCATCCATGAATCCGGAACAGAAGACTCCGGAACGGCGGAGCCGCAAGGCCCGCAGGACCCGGGACGCCCTGGCGAGGGCCGCGTGCGAGCTGGTGCTCGCCCGAGGCCTGAAGGAGGTGACGGTCGAGGAGATCGCGGAACGCGCGGACGTCGACCGGCGCACCTTCAGCCGGTACTTCGCCGGCAAGGAGGCCGCGGTCCTGGACTCGCTCCGGGACGACGGCGACCGGATCAACGCCGCCCTGCGGGCGAGGCCCGCCGACGAGCCCCCGCTCACCGCCTACCGCCGCGCCGTCCTCGACTGGCTCGACGACCCGGGCGCACAGGCCCGAGACCGCCGGACCCGGATCTACGACCTGCTGGCCCTCGCCGAGCGGGAGCCCACCCTCTACGCGGCGTTCCACCACATCCGGGTGGACGCGCAGGAGGACTCGATCGTCATCGTCGCCGACCGGCTCGGCGTCGACCCGCGGCTGGACATCCGTCCGGCCGTCACGGTCGCCGCCGGCGCCGGAGCGCTCCTGGCGGCCCAGGCCGCCTGGGTACGCGGCGGACACCGGGACGACCTGCCCCGACTGGTCGGGCAGGCATTCGACGCCCTCTCCGGGGAGCTGTTCGCGCGGCCTCCGGAGGGAACGGCGCCGCACCGCACCACGGAAGGAAGCACCCCCTCATGACCACTCCCCTCACCCCCGCCGAGCAGGAGTTCGCCGGCCGGACCGCCCTGGTCACCGGCGGCGCCTCCGGCATAGGCCTGGCCCTGGCACACCGGCTGGCCGCGGGCGGCGCGTCCGTCGTCGTCGCCGACTACGACGGCGCGGGCGCCCGCAGGGCCGCCGCCGAGCTGGAGAACGCCGGGGCCGAGGCGGCCGCCGTCGCCATGGACGTCACCGACGCCGCGTCCGTGGAGGCCGGTGTCCGGTTCGCCGTCGACACGTTCGGCGCCCTGCACCTGGCCGTCAACAACGCGGGGATCGCCGGCCCCGCCCACCCGACCGGCGAGTACGCGATCGAGGACTGGGACCGGGTCGTCGCCACCAATCTCAGCGGCGTCTTCTACTCCATGCGCCACGAACTCCCCGCCATCGTGGAGGCGGGCGGCGGCGCCATCGTGAACATGGCGTCGATCCTCGGCACCAACGGCTTCGCCGGGTCGCCCGCCTACGTGGCCGCCAAGCACGGCGTCGTCGGCCTCACCAAGACCGCCGCCCTCGAATACGCGGCACGGAACGTACGGGTCAACGCCGTAGGCCCCGGCTTCATCGACACCCCGCTGCTGCGCCACGCGGACGGCGCGGCCCGCGAGCACCTCGTCTCGCTGCACCCCGCCGGACGCCTCGGCAGGGCGGAGGAGGTCGCCGAACTGGCCGCCTTCCTGCTCTCCGACCGCGCCTCCTTCATCCACGGCAGCTACCACCTGGTGGACGGCGGCTACTCCGCCCCCTGACCGGGCCGCGCGCCCCGGCGACGGGCGGCGGGAGCGGAACGCGGGGAGACGGGGCGAACGGGGGCGCAACACGGGGTCGCAAAACGGGGGCGCGACGGGGGCAAGGAACACCGAGAGCGAGGAGAAGTCCATGAAGGCCGTCCAGTACCGCGCGGTCGGCGCGGCGCCCGAGGTCGTCACCGTGCCCGACCCGGAGCCCGGCCCCGGCCAGGTGCTGCTGAAGGTCACCGCCGCGGGCGTCTGCCACTCCGACATAGCCGTGATGAGCATGCCGGCGGAGCGGATCGCCTTCCCGCTGCCGCTCACCCTCGGCCACGAGGGCGTCGGCACCGTCGCCGCCGTCGGCGAAGGGGTGAGCGGGCTGGCGACGGGCGAACCCGTGGCGGTCTACGGCCCCTGGGGCTGCGGAACGTGCGTCAAATGCGCCGAGGGCAAGGAGAACTACTGCCTGCGCGCCAAGCAGCTCGGCATCGCCCCGCCCGGACTCGGCGCACCCGGCGCGATGGCCGAGTACATGATCGTCGACGATCCCCGCCACCTGGTGCCGCTCGGCGGCCTCGACCCGGTCCGGGCCGTGCCGCTGACCGACGCCGGCCTGACCCCGTACCACGCGATCAAGCGGTCGCTGCCCAAGCTGGTCCCGGGGGCCACCGCCGTCGTCATCGGCGCCGGGGGCCTCGGCCACGTCGCGATCCAGCTGCTGCGCGCCATGACGGCCGTCCACGTCGTCGCCCTGGACGTCTCCGAGGACAAGCTCGCCCTGGCCCGCGCCGTCGGCGCGCACGAGACCGTGCTCTCCGACGAGCACGCCGCGGCCAGGATCCGCGAGCTGACCGGCGGCATCGGCGCACAGGTCGTCCTCGACTTCGTCGGGGCGCCGCCGACCGTCACCACGGCCGGCGCCGCCGCCGCCGTGGACTCCGATGTCACGATCGTCGGCCTCGGCGGCGGCGCGCTCCCGGTCGGCTTCGGGTCGCTGCCGTACAACACGACGGTGTCGTCCCCGTACTGGGGATCGCGCGCCGAACTCGCCGAGGTGCTCGATCTCGCCCGCGCCGGAGCCGTCGAGGTCCACGTCGAGACCTACACGCTGGACGAGGCGCCGCTGGCGTACGAGCGGCTGCACCACGGCAAGGTCGACGGCCGGGCGGTCATCCTCCCCAACGGCTGACCGGCCGGAGCGCCCTGCGGGACGGGGCGGGGCGGGCCGTCGCACCGCGCGCCGGCCCGCCCGCCGCCGATCCCGGCGCGCCGGCCGGGCCGCACGCCCCTACACCTCCGGCGTCAGGCGCGCGCCCGCCCCGCGCGCACCTGTCCGGCATCCGCGGCGGCGCGGGCGCGCCGGTCCGGAGCCCGGGCCGGGCCGGTGTCCGGGGCGTGCGGGCCCGTTGTCCGTCCCGGACCGGCGGGGCGGGGGCCCCGGTCCGCCCGCGTGGACCCGAGGAGCACCGGCCGCCGACCCGCCGACCGCGGGCGTGCGACGGCGGGGGAGCGCGGAGGGACCTCCCGTCAGCGGGCCGTCACCAGCGGGCGCAGCGGGGACTCCCGCAGCCGGACCACCACCGGGCCGCAGCGCCGCGCCGCCACCGTCAGCACCCCGGCCACCAGGGCGCCCGTGACCAGGCCGACCAGGACGTCGTGCGGATAGTGGACGCCGATCCACACCCGGGAGGCCGCCATCAGCAACGCGGCGGGGACCGCGATCGCCCCGAGTCTGCGGTCCGTCAGCCAGAGCGCCGTCGCGGCGGCCGCCGCGATCGCGGCGTGGTTGCTGGGGAAGGACCAGTCGCCGAGCCCGGGGCACGCCTCCACCGTCACCACGTGCAGGGTCCGGCACGGCCGCTGCTCGTGGAAGGCCGACTTCACGAGGTCGTTGACGAGGTACGCGGCCACCACCACCACCGGGGCGCAGAGCGCCGCCGCGGTCCGGGCGGGCGCCGCCGTCGAGCGCGAACGCCACCAGGCCGCGAGCATCAGCAGGGCGAACAGGGCCAGTCCGTAGTCCGACCAGATCCGGACCGCCGAGTCCAGCGCGGCGGGCGAGCGCCCGGCCAGTTCGGTGACCCAGGTGTACAGGCCGCCGTCGAAGGAGGCGGCGGCGGAGGCGAGTGGCATCAGTGGTTGTCTCCTTGGGCGGTGCGCCGGCCGCGTGAGCGGAGCAGCTCGGCGCCGAGCGGGATCAGGGAGACCGCGACCACCACCGCGACGAGCGGCAGCAGATAGCGGTCCACATCGGGCACCGAGGAGCCCAGGCCGTATCCGGCGAGGACCAGGCCCACCGTCCAGACCGTGCCGCCGACGACCTGCCAGAGCGCGAACACCCGGGCGGGGACGTCGAGCGCCCCGGCCAGCGGATTGAGGACCGTGCGCACGACGGGGACGAACCGGGCCAGCACGATGGCCCGTGCGTGCCCGTAGGAGCGAAGGAGCTCCTCGGCCCGGGCGGCACCCTCCCGCAGCCGCCGGGCGCGGCCGCGGGCGAGCAGGGCCCGGCCGCCGCGACGGCCGATCCAGTACCCCGCCTGAGCGCCCAGCAGCGCTCCGGCCAGGGCGGCGGTCAGCACCTGCGGCAGGGACAGCGCGACCGGACCGCGCACGCCGGGCACACACAGCAGCCCCGCCGTGAACAGCAGGGAATCGCCGGGCAGGAAGAAGCCGAGGAGCAGCCCCGTCTCCGCGAAGAGCACGACGGCGATGCCGAGGGCGCCGAACGCCCCGAGCAGCGAACCGGCGTCCAGCGGGTTCACCGCCAGCGACACGGACGCCGGTGGGAAAACGGACACGACGAAAGGTCTCCCATAATGGTGGCCGGGCGACCTCATGGCACGCCCGGACTGACTACAGTGATGTAGACGGTCTACTTCACTGTAGACGCCCGGAGCGGGAGGAGAGTTCCCATGACCGAGACGAAGGGGATATCCGGCGGGGAGCCGGGCCCCCGTCCGGACGGCGGGACCGCCCCGCAGCCGTCGGCCGGGGACGCGCCCGCGCGCCCCCCGAGGCCCCGCGCCGGGTCGGAGCGACGCCCGTCCGGGGAGCTGGAGTCCACGATCCTGGCGGCCCTGTGGGCGGCCGGCGCCCCGCTGACCCCGGGGCAGGTGCAGGGCGCGATCGGGCCCGAGCTCGCCCGTACCACCGTCACCACGATCCTGTCGCGGCTCCATGAGAAGGGCGCGGTCGCCCGCACCCGGGCCGGCCGCGGCTTCGCGTACACCCCAACCGAGGACGCCCCCGGGCTGACCGCCCGCCGGATGCACAGCGAACTGCGCAAGGAGCCGGACCGCGGCACGGTGCTGGCGCGGTTCGTCTCGCAGCTCAGCGACGAGGACGAGCGGCTGCTGCGGGAGCTCCTCGACGGGGACCGACGATGATCTACGCCGTATGGATCCCGCTGCTGATGCCGTTCGTCGCGGTGCCTGCCGCACGCCGCTTGGCGGACGCCCTGCCTCCGGTGCGTGCCGCGCGACTGCTCGCCGCGACCGGCGTCGGCCTCGCCCTGTGCGCCCTGCTCGCGCTCGCCCTCCTCGTGGTGCCCGGCGCGACCCGGTTCCCCGAAGTCTCCGCCTTCGGTGAACTGGTCAGGCCGCTGTCCGCCGGCGCTCCGGCGCTCGCCGTGCCGCTCGCGGCCGCCGCGCTGGCCCTGCTCGGGGGGTGCGCCGCCGCGGTCGCCCGCGCCGCCCGTCTGCACTGGACGGAGCTGCACCGGCCCGGGGGACGGCCCGGACGGGCCGAGGGCGAACTCGCCGTGCTGCGCGACAGTCGCCCCGACGCCTACGCGCTGCCCGGACGCCCCGGCGCCCCCGGCCGCATCGTCGTCACCACGGGGATGCTGCGCGCCCTGGACCCGGACGAGCGCGACGCGCTGCTGGCCCACGAACGCGCCCACCTCGCGGGCCGTCACCATCTCTTCCTGGCCGCCGTCGAGCTGTCGGCGCTCTGCCATCCCGCGCTGCGCTCCCTGCGCGCCCCGATGGGCTACGCGCTCGAACGCTGCGCCGACGAGGCGGCCGCGGCGGCCGTCGGCGACCGGCGGGTCGCCGCCCGGGCCATCGGACGCGCCGCCCTCGCCGCCCGCGCCGCCGAGGGGCGCCCGCGCCCCCGGCCCCGCGTCGCGCTCGCCGCGGCCGCCGGGCCCGTACCGCGCCGCGTGGCCGCACTGCTCGGGCGCGGCGTCCCCCGGCCCCGCGGCGGACGGGCCGCCGCCGCGGCCCTGCTGGCCTGCCTCCTCGTCTCCGGGGCCGCCGCGCTCGACGCCACGAACGATCTGCACAGCAGCATCGAGGCGGCCCAGGGCGAGACCCCGGGGCACTGACTCCTCCTCACCGCCCGGCCACCCCGCCCCGCCTCCGGGCAGGGCCGGGCGGCCCGCGGGCCCTGCCCGGCCCGCGCCCGGAACATCGGGCCCCGCAGCCGCGCACGGGACGGCGGCCCCGGGACCGGAACGCAGGGCCTCGGCCCCCGGGACCGCATGCGGGGTCCCGGACGACGGACCGTACCCGGGCCACGGCCTCCGCAGCCGCGCACGGGGACGGCGGCTCCTCGGGGCGGACGCCACCGTTCGTGTACCACCCCGCTCTCACTCTTTCGCGCCGGTGTGCGCCCTTTCGCGCTCCGTCGCGCCGCCGCGACGATGAACTCCCGCACGCGACGTCCGTTACGGCCACGCCGTGCCCGCGGCCCCGGCATCCGCCGCGGGCGCGGCACGCAGAGAGGAGATCTCCATGGGGCGGCAGCCGATCGCCATCGACCCCACGGGCCGCGACATCCACGGCGAGGCGCGGGCGCTCCGAGGTCATGGCTCCGTCGCCCCGGTCGAACTCCCCGGCGGCATCAGGGCGTGGGCGCCCACCGGCCACGAGGTGCTCGAAGCCCTTCTCTCCGACGACCGGGTGTCCAAGGACCCCGACCAGCACTGGCCGTCCTGGCAGAACGGAGAGTTCCGGGACAGCTGGATCAGCACCTGGATCGGGGTGAGCAACATGTTCACCTCGTACGGCGCCGACCACCGCCGGCTGCGCAGGCTCGTCGCGCCCGCCTTCACCAAACGGCGCACGGACGCCCTGCGGCCGCGCATCGAGGAGATCACCACGGCGCTCCTCGACCGGATGGCCGCCGCCGCCGACGGCCGCGCCGAACTGCGCGCCGACTTCGCCCACCCGCTCCCCATGGCCGTCATCTGCGAACTCTTCGGCATGCCCGAGGAGCGGCGGGCCGACAGCTCCCGTCTCATCAGCGAGATCTTCGACACCACCGCGACGGCCGAGCAGGCCCTCGCGACCCTGCTGGAGGTGCGGCAACTCCTCATGGACCTGGTCGCCGCCAAGCGCGAACGGCCCGGGGGCGACCTCACCAGCACGCTGATCGCCACCCGCGACGGGGAGGGCTCCCGCCTCACCGAGACCGAACTGGTCGACACCCTGCTCCTCGTCCTCGGCGCCGGGCACGAGACCACCGTCAACCTGATCGGCAACGCCGTCCACGCCCTGCTCGCCCACCCCGCGCAGCTGGACCGGGTGCGGGCCGGTGACGTTCCCTGGAGCGACGTCGTCGAGGAGACCCTGCGCTGGTCCCCGCCGATCGCCAACCTGCCGCTGCGCTACGCGGTCGAGGACATCGAGCTCCCCGACGGCGCCACCATCGCGCGCGGCGACGCGATCCTCGCCACCTACGCCGCGGCCGGCCGGGACCCCCTGCGGCACGGCGCGGACGCCGACAGCTTCGACGTCTCCCGTCCGGACAAGGAACACCTCTCCTTCGGCCACGGCGTGCACTTCTGCGTCGGCGCCCCACTGGCCCGGCTGGAGGCGTCGATCGCCCTGCCAGCCCTGTTCGCCCGATTTCCCGCCCTGCGCGCGGACGAGAGGGCGGGCCCGGCGGTCCGCCTCGACTCGTTCATCGCGAACGGCTTCGGCGCCTTCCCGGTGCGGCTGCGCTGACCGCGCCGGACCCGATCCGACCGCCGCCGGTGACGGGCCGGAGCGCGCACCCGCACCGGCGGGCGGCGTCCGCCCGGCACAGCCCCAGGCGCGCGTCACCCGCCCGCGCGCAGATGCTCCCGCAGCCGGTCGAGGAAGACCCGCTGCCCCGCCACGAGCAGCGACTCCGCCTCCTGCGGAACGCACCAGGCGAACCGGTCGACCTCCGGGAACTCCCGTACCACGCCGGAGCCCCGCGGCCACTCCATGGCGAACGTCCCCGGCGCCGCGGACGCGGGATCCACGTCCGCCTCCACCGCCCACACCGTCACGGTCTTGCCCCCGGCCTGCCGGGACTCACCGAGGTCCACCCACGCGCCGTCCGGCACCCCGTGACCGAACTCCTCCTCGAACTCCCGCCGCGCGGCGGTCCGGGGATCCTCGTCCGGTTCGTACTCGCCCTTCGGAACCGACCACGCGGCGTTCTCCCGCCGCGCCCAGAACGGGCCGCCCATGTGCCCGATGAGCACCTCGAAACCGGCGTCGCCGTCCGGGACGCCCGAGGAACGGCGGAACAGGAGGAGGCCCGCGCTGCGCCGGGCGCGTTTCCGGGACGACATGGCGTCAAGTCTGCACGGCGACACGGCACTCCGCCGCGACAGGGCCCCCGTCCAGGCGACCGTCTGTGTCACCGGGCCGACCCGTCCTGTTCCTCCCGCGGTTCCCGAGGCCCCCTGGCGCGCGGCCCGGTCCACCGCCAGGCTGACCGCCGGCAGTGCCCGGCCGGTGCCGGACCGGCCGGGCGGACGACTGAACCGCAGGAGGATCCGTGGCCCCTGGCACAGCAGACAGGACACCTCGATCACCCCGGAGAACGGCCCGGTGGCACGGCAGGGCGGCGCGCCCGCTGGTGCTGCTCGCGACCGTGTCCGCGTTGACGGCCGGCGCGATCACCCCCGCTCTCGCCGATTCGACCCCCGACCCCCGCCCCCGCACCGCCGCCGAAGTCCTCAGACCCGTCGCCCCGCCGCCCGCGAGCGGCCCCGCGGGGCGGCCGCGGGCGGTCGCGGACGACGACGGCATCGAGACCGCCCGCGCCTCGCGCCCGATCGCCCCCGGAATCCGCCTCGACTCGTACGACCGGCTCGAATCCGACAAGTGGCTGCGGGTCGACTCCCTCTCCGTCGACCTCGGCGGCAGCGACGTGCGCGCCGACTACCTCTTCTCCGGCAAGGTCTCCGAACGGCGCACGGTCTCCGAGCTCGCCGCCGGACACGACCCGGGCCGGGGCCGCCGCACGGTCGCCGCGATCAACGCCGACTTCTTCGACATCAACCAGACCGGCGCCCCGGAGGGCATCGGCATCAAGGACGGGGTCACCGTCCAGTCACCGGCGCCGGGCATCGACCGGGCCGTCGGCATCGGCCCCGGCGGCGCCGGACGCATCCTGAACCTCTACTTCGAGGGCACGCTCACCCTGCCGTCCGGACAACGGCCGCTCGCCGCCCACAACGCCGCCAACGTGCCGGCCGGGGGAGTGGGCGCCTACACCTCCGCCTGGGGCAGCGCCGACCGCGCGCTGACCGTGGACGACGCGACCCCCGTCGCCGAGGCGCTGATACGGGACGGCAGGGTCGTCTCCGTCTCGGACACCCCCGGATCCGGGGACGTCCCCGACGGCGTCACCGTCCTGGTCGGCCGTGAGGCCGGGGCCGCCGCGCTGCGCGCCCTGAAACCCGGCGACCCGGTGTCCCTGGCCTACCGGGCCCGCACCGACGGCGGAGCCGTGCCGCGCACCGCGGTCGGCGGACGCGAACTCCTCGTCGTCGACGGGGTCGCCCAGAACCATGAGGGCGAGGGCAACAACACCGCCGCGCCCCGCACCGCCGTCGGCTTCTCCAAGGACGGCCGGACCATGCAGATCATCACCGTCGACGGGCGGCAGGCCGACAGCGGCGGCGTCACGCTCACCGAACTCGGGCGGATGATGCGCCGCGCCGGCTCCTACAGCGCGCTCAACCTCGACGGCGGCGGCTCCTCGACCCTCGTCGCCCGGACACCCGGCAGCGACGCGCTCCAGGTGGAGAACAGCCCGTCCGACGGCAGCGAACGCGCCGTCCCCAACGGCCTCGCCCTCACCGCCCCCGACGGCAGCGGCCGCCTCAAGGGCTTCTGGGTCGGGCCCCGCACCCCCGCCGCCTCCGCGCCGGGCGTCGACCCCGTCAAGGGCGGCCACCCCGACCGGGTCTTCCCCGGACTCACCCGCCGCCTCACCGCGAGCGGATACGACGAGACGTACGGGCCCGCCGACGGCACCCCGCGCTGGCGGTCCACGCACGGCTCCGTCGGCACCGTCGACCGCGACGGCCTGTTCACCGCGCGGCGCGGCGGCACCACCGAGGTGCGTGCCGAGCAGGGAGCCGCGCGCGGCGCCACCACCCTCACCGTCCTCGACGAGCTGACCCGCATCGAGCCGACCACCCGGCGGATCGGCCTCGCCGACGGCGACGCCGCCGGCGCCTTCGGGATCACCGGACTCGACGCCCACGGCGCCTCCGCGCCCGTCGAACCGCGCGACGTCGCCCTCCACTACGACCACGCGCTCTTCGACGTCCGCGACGACGGCCGCGGCTCCTTCACCGTCACCTCGCGTACCGGCTCCGGCTCCGGCCGGATCGAGGCCACCGTCGCCGGCGCCACCACCGTCCTCGCCGTGAGCGTCGGGCTCACCGAGCAGGACGTCTCCTCCTTCGACGACGCCGACGCCTGGAAGTTCAGCCAGGCCCGGGCCGACGGCTCGCTCTCCGCCACCCCCGACGGCCACACCGGCACCGGACTGAGGCTCGCCTACGACTTCACCCGGTCCACCGCCACCCGCGCCGCCTACGCCGCGCCGCCCCGGCCCGTCCCCGTGCCCGGACAGCCCCAGTCGTTCACCCTGTGGATCAAGGGCGACGGCAATGGCGCCTGGCCGACCCTGCACCTCAAGGACGCCGCCGGCTCCGACCAGTTGCTGCGCGGCCCCTACATCACCTGGACCGGCTGGCGGAAGGTCGCCTTCGCCGTGCCGCAGGAAGCCGCCACGCCGCTCACCCTCTCCCGCTTCTACCTCGCCGAGACCGCCGCGGCGAAGCAGTACACGGGCGAGATCGTCATCGACGACCTCACCGCCCAGGTGCCGCCCAGCGTCGACCTCCCCGCGCCGGCCACGCCGGCCGACCCGCTGATCGGCCCGGCGGCGGCGGCCGGCGGCCGGGACTGGCGGTTCGCGGTGATGTCCGACGCCCAGTTCGTCGCGCGCGACCCGGACAGCGACATCGTCGCCCAGGCCCGGCGCACCCTGCGCCAGATCAGGGCGGCCCGCCCCGACTTCCTCGTCATCGACGGGGACCTGGTCGACGAGGGGTCCCCCGCGGACCTGGCGTTCGCCCGCCGCGTCCTCACCGAGGAACTCGGCGACGCGCTGCCCTGGTACTACGTCCCGGGCAACCATGAGGTGATGGGCGGGCGGATCGACGACTTCGTCAAGGAGTTCGGGCCGGCCCGGCGGACGTTCGACCACAAGGGCACCCGCGTCATCACGCTCGACACGTCCAGCCTCAGCCTGCGCGGCGGCGGCTTCGACCAGATCAAGGAGTTCCGCGCCCAGCTGGACGCGGCGGCCAAGGACCGGTCCGTCGGCTCCGTCGTGCTGATCGAGCACGTGCCGCCGCGCGACCCGACCCCACAGCAGGGCAGCCAGTTGGGCGACCGCAAGGAGGCGGCCCTCGTCGAGCAGTGGCTCGCCGACTTCCGGCGCACGACCGGCAAGGGCGCGGCATTCGTCGGCGGCCACGTCGGAGTCTTCCACGCCTCGCACGTCGACGGAGTGCCGTACCTGGTCAACGGCAACTCCGGCAAGGCCCCCGCCGGTCCCGCCGACGAGGGCGGCTTCACCGGCTGGTCGCTGATCGGCGTGGATCGGGTGAGCCCCGGCGCACAGGCCGACGCCCGGCAGCGGCCGTGGCACGGCGGCCCCGACTGGGTCTCCGTCCAGACCCGGGCCCATGTCGACGCGCTGTCGATCGACGCGCCCCCGGTCGTCGGAGCGGGGAGCCGTACCAGGATCACGGCGACCGTGACCCAGGGCTCCCGCGACGTGCCCGTCGCCTTCCCGCTCTCCGCCGACTGGACCGGATCCCCGAACGTCCACATCGGCCGCCGGGACGACGCCCGGCGCCGGCACGCCGCGGTCCTCGACCCGTCGACCGGCGTCCTCACCGCGCTCCGGCCCGGCGCCGTCACGCTCGCCGTGACCGTCAACGGCACGACTCGGCGGGCCGTGGTCAGGATCGCGGCGGCCGGAGCAGCGCCCGCGGCCTGACGGCCCCGGACCGACGCCACCGGACAGGTCGTTGACGAACCGTCAGACAAGCGGCCCGGGCCCGCCGGAGCACGGCCCGGCGGGCCCGGGGCCGCCCCCGCATCGGGCGGGATCCCGGTGCGGGGGCGGCCCTGGCCGGGCGGGATCCGGCACGGAGGCGGTCCCGGCCCGGCGGGGAACCGCCCCGCTACACCTTGCGATACGCGTACGCCTCCGACGCCGCGGCCTCCACCGCCGCGGCGTCGCCGCCCGCCGAAGCCGTCACCACGGCGGCCACCGCGCCCTCCAGGAACGGCGCGTCCACCAGCCGTGCGCCGTCCGGGAGTTCGTCGCCCTCCGCCAGCATCGACTTGACCGTCAGCACAGCACTGCCCAGGTCGACCAGCAGCACCACGCCCGCGCCCGAGTCCACCGACCTGGCTGCCTCGGCGATCAGCTCCGCACTCGTGCCGAGCCCGCCGTCGGGGGTGCCGCCGGCGGCGGCGACCGGAGCCGTCGCACCCCCGGCCGCCAGGCCCCTCGCCAGCTCCGCGACCGACTCGGCCACCGGGCCGCTGTGCGAGACCAGCACGATACCCACCTGACTCCCGCCGCTCACGCGCCGCCCCCGTCCGACTTGGCCGTCTCGGCCAGCGCCTCGACCAGCAGGGCGGAGGACGTCGCCCCCGGGTCCTGGTGTCCGATGCTGCGCTCGCCCAGATAACTCGCCCTGCCCTTGCGCGCCTGCAACGGCACCGTGGCCAGCGCCCCCGCCGCGGCGGCGTCCCGGGCCGCCTCGAAGGACGTCCCGAGCGCCTCCGCCGCCGGCAGCAGCGCGTCGAGCATCGTCTTGTCCCCGGCCCGCGCCCCGCCGAGCTGGGACACGGCCGCGACGCCCGCCCCGAGCGCCTCCGCCAGCTGCTCGGGCGTCACCTCGGGCGAGTCGCCCAGGGCCTTCCCGGCACGGCGCAGCAGCGTTCCGTACAACGGTCCGGAGGCCCCGCCGACCGTCGAGACCAGCTGCCGTCCGGCGAGCATCAGCACGGCGCCCGGGGTCTGCGGCGCCTCCTCGTCCAGGACCGCGGTCACGGCGGCGAAACCGCGCCGCATGTTGGCGCCGTGATCGGCGTCCCCGATCGCCGAGTCGAGTTCGGTGAGGTGGTCGGCCTCGCGGTCCACGGCGGCCGCGGCCGCGGTCATCCAACGGTGGAAGAAACCGGCGTCGAGCACATGATCTCCTTGTCGTCGGGTCAGTCGTCGGGTCAACGGCCCCAGCGCAGCGCCGGGGTCTCCACCGGCGCGTCCCAGAGGCGCAGCAACTCCTCGTCCACCTGACAGACCGTCACCGAACAGCCCGCCATGTCGAGCGAGGTCACATAGTTCCCCACGAGCGTACGAGCCACCACGACCCCCCGCCCGGACAGCGCCCGCTGCACCTCGGCATTGAACCCGTACAGCTCCAACAGGGGTGTCGCGCCCATCCCGTTGACCAGGACGAGCACCGGCGCCGTCGGCCGCAGGTCGTCGAGCACCGCCTCCACCGAGGCGTCCGCGATCTCCCGCGAGGTCATCATGGGACGCCGCTCCCGCCCCGGTTCGCCATGGATCCCGATGCCCAGCTCCAGCTCGCCCGGCGGCAGGTCGAACGTGGGGGAGCCCTTGGCGGGCGTGGTGACGGCGCTGAGCGCCACGCCGAAGCTGCGCGAGGACTCGTTCACCCGGCGGGCCACCGCCTCCACCCGCTCCAGCGGCGCCCCCTCGTCGGCCGCGGCGCCGGCGATCTTCTCGACGAACAGCGTGGCGCCGGTGCCCCTGCGCCCCGCCGTGTACAGGCTGTCGGTCACCGCCACGTCGTCGTCGACGATCACCTTCGCGACCCGCAGCCCCTCGTCCTCGGCGAGTTCGGCGGCCATCTCGAAGTTCAGCACGTCCCCGGTGTAGTTCTTGACGACGAACAGCACCCCCGCCCCGCCGTCGACCGCGGCGGCGGCCCGCACCATCTGGTCCGGCACCGGCGAGGTGAACACCTCTCCCGGACAGGCCGCGGAGAGCATGCCGGGGCCGACGAACCCGGCGTGCAGCGGCTCGTGCCCGGAGCCGCCCCCGGAGAGGAGTGCCACCTTCCCGGCCACCGGCGCGTCACGCCGTACGACGACGCGGTTCTCCACGTCGACGGCCAGTCCGGGATGAGCGGCGGCCATGCCGCGCAGCGCGTCCGCGACGACGGTTTCGGGAGCGTTGATCAGCATTCGCAACGGAGTCTCCTGGCGAGGTTGGCGTCGGGGCGCGCGCACCGGGCGGGGGCCGCGCGGACCGGCAGGGTCGGCGGGCGGTCGCACTGCGCGGTTCGCGGTGTCCGTCGGCGGGCTTCGGCTGGGCTTTCGTCGAACTCGGAAACGACTCTACTGAGAGAGTGACACGTTGCGGTGGAAGCGGCGGGACCGATGTCCGGTCGGTGCGCACCCCGGTGACGCCGGTGGCGCGTGGTGCGTTCCGACCGCCGACCGCCGACCGCCGACCGCCGACCGCCGACCGCCGACCGCCGACCGCCGACCGCCGACCGCCGACCGCCGACCGCCGACCGCCGACCGCCCCCCCGCGGCGGCCGGCCCGGGCACGGCCGGGAAGCGGCCGGAGCTCCTCCCCGGACAGACCCCGGCCGGACCGTGCTCCGGGCGGCCCGGCCGCTCGTCGCGCACGGTCCCGGGGCCGGCGCCGAGGGCACGGCCCGAGTCACGCCCCGGCCGGCCCGCGCACTCGGCGGGTGCGCGGCCCCGGGCCGGGAACTGGGGACCGGCATCTCTTCCCCGGCGGCCGCACGGGGACGGCGGTCAGGCCGTCTCCCGGGCCCCGGAGGAGCGAGGGGCCCCGGCGCCCGCCGTCCCCGCCCCGGCGCCGACGCGCAGCGCGGCCCTGGCGATGGCGTCGGAGTCGCCGAGGATCACGGAGTCCACCCCCGGACGGATGCCGGCGGCCGTCACCCAGTGGACGTGCTCGGTGGGCACGCCGTACGCGAACCGGGCCGGGTGCGGACGCCCGTCGGCGTCCACCACGCGGTACGGGGACGGGCTCACCGCGAGGCCGCCCGTCGGGTGGCCGGGCCCGTCCGGATCCGCGATCACATAGGGGCGGCACTGGCCGCGGGCCAGCATGGACCCCATCAGCGGATCCCGGGTGCGCCGGATGTCCGGCTCCGGGAGCCGGGCCTCGACCAGGGCGTCCGCCAGGATCGGGCGGTCGCCGGTCAGGTCCGACGTGACGGCGAAACGGCCGGTGCCCGGATCGGCGGCGACCGCCATGCCGGGGCCGACGAGCGACAGGACCCCCGCCTCGACGAGAGCCGCCGCCTCCCGGACCCGGCGCGCCGGCGGTCCGATGGAGAGGAAGGCGTTCATCGGGGTGTACCAGGCGTCGAGGTCGTCCCGGTACGAACCGCCGCCGATCCCGCCGTGGTCGACCACCAGCCGGATCTCGTTGCGCAGATCGCGCAGCACGTCGAGCGCGCTCTTGACGGGGTCGGTGACGTTGCCGCGCGCCGCGCGCGCCGCGTCCCGCGCCAGATGGCCGAGCAGCCAGGCGTTGAAGGAGGCGACGCCCGCCGGGGAACCGGGCGGGCCGGGGCGGGTCACCGCGTCCCAGTCCCACCGGTCGTCCGGGCCGATACCGTACTCGCTCAGCAGTCCGTCCTCCTCGGTCCCGTCGTCCCCGGCCAGGACGGCCTTGACGTACCGGGGGAGGAAGCCGACGGACGCGTCCGGATGGCGGCGCTCGGCCAGCAGCGCCGCGTAGTACACGCTCTCGACCTCCTTGGCCACCAGCGGCCACACCTGCCGCCGGAAGCGGGCCGGCGCGCCCGCGTCCGCCGCCTCGCGCAGCGCGGCGAGCACGTCCGGAGTGAGGAACAGCGGCTCATGACGCTCCGACACGCCCTTCTCGTTCTCGCCCCTGGCCTGGTACGGGACGCCGCGCCGCGAACCCGCCAGCAGACGCGGTTCCTCGCCCGACGGCTCGTACACCAGCCTGCCGTTCCGATCGTGGAAGCGGCCGCCGCGCCCCGAGGTGAACAGGGCCGTGTAGTCGAAGAAGTTGAGGCCGAGACCGCGCAGGGCGACGAGGTCCCCCGAGCCGACGGCGGAGAGGTCGACGTCGGCCGGGTTGGCGGGCGGGACGTAGACGCGCCCGTGCCGGCGGGCGTGCCCGGCCAGGGCGCGCGTCTCTTCGCCCGGGTCCGTGTCGCAGTGCCCCTGCGCCAGGACGACCGCGTCGACGCCGCTGATCGTCCCGCCGTCGTCCAGCGCGACGTCCTGACGGCCGTCCTCGCGGTCCGTGATCCCCACCGCGGTCGCCCGCCGGACATCGAGGGAGACGCCGGGAGGGGCGGAGCGGCGGACGAACCGGAACGCCCACCGCAGATAGTGACCGTAGAACGCCCGGGACGGGTAGGAATCGGGCCCCAGACGCCCGGCCTCCGACAGCACCGCGGCGGGCACGTCGTCCGGCCGGTCCCGCACGAGGCGGACCGCCCACGCGTGGAGGCTGGGACCCTCCACGACCGGCCCCTCGCAGCTGACGCCGGCGTCGGTGAAGACCGTGATCTGGGACGCCACGGTGTTCATCAGCAGCTCCCCGGGCTGGTCCGTGCGCCAGACCCGCCCGGCGCCCGCCGGGTACGGGTCGACCACATGGATGACACAGCGTCTCCCCCCGGCGAGGACAGGGGCGTTGGCGCAGAGCCTCTCCACCACGGAGAGCCCACGGGGACCCGCGCCTATCACGGCGACGGATATCACGTCCATGGCTCAGCCGGCCTTGACGAGTACGGCCGGGAAGGACGCGGCGGCGGCGACGCGGCCGTCCGGCGCCCGATCGCCCGCGTGCCGCGGGACGAGAGGGCCGCGTCGCGGGGCCGCGGCCCGGTTCCCGGAGGACGCCGGGAACGCGCGCCGGGCCGGCCCGGCGACCGGTCTGCGGCCGCCGGCCGGCCACCCGCCCCTCCCGAGGTCCGTGGAAAACACCGTGCGGGGCACGGGAACTGATGTCATGTCAGGCTCCAGCCGGATTCGTGGGTCCGTGACGACGGTCCCGTCGCCCCCGGCACGCGCACGACGACGTCCCGGGCGCCCCGCCGCCTCGCCGGAACGCTCCGGCCCGGTGGGCGTACGGGCGTTCCGGCGGCGTGCGCCGCACCGGGTCCGGCACCGCGCGCCGATCCGCCGGGGACGCACGGGCCGCCCCCGTGACAGTCTCTCAGGGACGCCGCCCGCCCCCGGCCGCCGATGACGAGCCCCCGGCGCCGTGCGCCCGAATGGGGGCGGAAGCGTGCCGGTCCGGGAGCCGGTGGCGCACGGATGTCCGGGGAGCCGGGGGCGCGTCCGGACGCGTCCGGACGCCGGCGTTCCGTCGCCTCGTGAGCGCGCCGCGTGCGACGCCGCGCGCTGATCCACCGGGGACGACGGGACAGCCCGTAGGGTGCGAGCCATGGCCGAGAGTGCTGCTCAACGGGGTGCCTCGGGGCGGGGCGCTGCCACGGCCCCCGGCGCCCCCGACCCGCGCCGCTGGCGGGCGCTCGCGGTGTGCCTGATCGCCGGGTTCATGACCCTGCTGGACGTGTCCATCGTGAACGTCGCCCTGCCGTCGATCCGGACCGGGCTCCGCACCCCGACGTCCGACCTGCAATGGGTCCTCTCCGGCTACGCGCTCGCCTTCGGACTCTTCCTGATCCCCGCAGGACGCCTCGGCGACGCGCGCGGGCGGCGCGCGGTGTTCATGGCCGGTCTCGCCCTGTTCACGCTCGCCTCGGCGGCCTGCGGAGCCGCCCAGTCGAGTACCTGGCTGGTGGTCGCACGCCTGGTCCAGGGCCTCGCCGGGGGCATGATCTCGCCCCAGATCTCCGCACTGATCCAGCAGATGTTCGACGGTCCCGAGCGTGGCCGGGCCTTCGGCATGTTCGGCACGGTGGTGGGCGTGTCCACCGCCGTGGGCCCGCTGTCCGGCGGGCTGCTGATCCAGGCGGCCGGCGCCCACGAGGGCTGGCGCTGGGTGTTCTACGTCAATCTGCCGCTGGGCGCCGTCTGCCTGCTGCTGGCCCGGCGCCTCCTGCCCGACACCCCGTCGGCCGGGACGGTGCGCCTGCGCGACCTCGACCCGGTCGGGGTGCTGCTGCTGGGCACGGGCGTCCTGGCCCTGCTGCTGCCCTTCGTCCAGGCCCAGCAGTGGCCGGGCGACCGGAAGTGGCTGCTGGTGGTGCTGGCCGCGGCCCTCCTGACCGGCTTCGTCCGCTGGGAGTCCCGGTGCGGCGCGGGCGGCACGCACCCCGTCGTCGACCTGTCGCTCTTCCGGATCCGCTCGTACTGGCTCGGCTGTCTGCTGGCCCTGGTGTACTTCGCCGGATTCACCTCGATCTTCTTCGTCACCACCCTCTACCTCCAGAACGGGCTGCACTACAGCGCCCTGCAGGCGGGACTCGCCATCACGCCGTTCGCCCTGGGCTCGGCCGTCGCGGCGAGCCCGGGCGGCCGGCTCGTCCACCGCTTCGGACGGCCCCTCGTGGTGACCGGGCTCGCCGCGGTGGCCGCCGGGCTGGCCGCCACCGCGCTCGCCGCGCACCTGGTGCCGGGACACGGCGCGGGATGGGTGATGGCCGCCCCGCTGCTCTTGGCCGGGCTGGGCAGCGGCCTGGTCGTCGCGCCCAACCAGACACTGACCCTCTCCGAGGTCCCGGTGGCCACGGCCGGCAGCGCCGGCGGCACCCTCCAGACCGGCCAGCGCGTCGGCTCCGCGATCGGGATCGCCGCGGTCGGCTCGGTCTTCTTCGCCCAGGTGGGCGGCGGCTGGGCCGCCGCCTACGACCACGGCCTCGTCATCGCGGTCGCCTTCGTCCTCGCCGCCCTGCTCGTCGGCCTGGCGGACCTGCGGGGAGACCGCCGCGGCAGGGGACGCGCGCGCCACGCCGCCCCCCACGCGAAAACGGGGGGAACGCCATGAGAGGGGGAACGCCATGAGGAACACAACGCCGTGAGGAAGACAGGGAGCGCATCATGAGTGGGAGCAGCACCAACCGGGCCGCGGACGGCGAGAGCCCCGGCTTCGTCGCCAACGAGGCGTACGGACACAAGCCCTTCAAACGGTCCCGCAGCCACTTCGCCGACCGCATCACCGCCGACGGCCGGGACGGCTGGCCGGTCGAGGCCGGCCGCTACCGGCTCGTCGTCAGCCGCGCCTGCCCCTGGGCCAGCCGCGCGCTGGTCTCCCGGCGGCTCCTCGGGCTGGAAGGAGTCCTCTCGCTGGCCGTCGCCGACCCGATCCAGGACGACCGCAGCTGGCGCTTCACCCTCGACGAGGGCGGCCGGGACCCGGTGCTCGGCATCGCGTACCTGAGCGAGGCGTACGCGGCGCGGGAGCCGGGCTACTCCGGCGGGGTCAGCGTGCCCGCGATCGTCGACGTGCCCAGCGGCAGGCTGGTCACCAACGACTTCCAGCAGATCACCCTGGACCTCGCCACCGAGTGGACCACACTGCACCGCCCGGGCGCCCCCGACCTGTACCCCGAGGCCCTGCGCGAGGAGATCGACGAGGTCATGGACGGCGTCTACCGCGACGTGAACAACGGTGTGTACCGCGCGGGCTTCGCCTCCGGGCAGGCCGAGTACGAAGCCGCCTACCGGGACCTGTTCCGCCGCCTGGACCTGCTCTCCGAGCGTCTGGCGGACCGGCGCTACCTCGTCGGGGAGTTCCTCACGGAGGCGGACATCAGACTCTTCACCACCTTGGTCCGCTTCGACGCCGTCTACCACGGCCACTTCAAGTGCAACCGCTCCAAGCTGGCCGAGGACCCGGTGCTGTGGGCCTACGCCAGAGACCTGTACCAGACGCCCGGCTTCGGGGACACCGTCGACTTCGACCACATCAAGCGGCACTACTACCAGGTGCACGCCGGCATCAACCCCACCGGCATCGTGCCCGCGGGCCCCGACCTGTCGGGCTGGCTGACCCCGCACCACCGCGAGGAGCTGGGCGGACGCCCCTTCGGGTACGGCACCGCGCCGGGTCCGGTGCCGTCGGCGGAGGCGGTCCCGGCAGCTGGCCGCCCCTGAATCCGACGCCCGTCACGGCCGCCCGCGGAACAGAGGCGGGGCCCTGTCGAGCCGGCGGCCGTCACGAGATATCTTGATGTCAAGCAATGTCGCAGACGTGGAGCGGAGCAGAGGGTGACTGACTCGACCATCATCTATACACACACCGACGAGGCCCCGGCCCTGGCGACGTATTCGTTCCTGCCCGTCGTCCAGGCGTACGCCTCGAAGGCCGGGGTCAACGTCGAGAGCCGGGACATCTCTCTGGCCGGGCGCATCATCGCCTCCTTCCCCGAGCGCCTCCGGGAGGACCAGCGCATCGGCGACGCGCTCGCCGAGCTCGGCGCCCTGGCCAGGACCCCCGAGGCCAACATCATCAAGCTGCCGAACATCTCGGCCTCGATCCCGCAGCTGAAGGCCGCCATCGCCGAGCTGCAGGCCCAGGGCTACGCGCTCCCGGACTACCCGGACGACCCGCGGACCGACGAGGACAAGGACGTCCGCGCCCGCTACGACAAGGTCAAGGGCAGCGCAGTCAACCCGGTGCTGCGCGAGGGCAACTCCGACCGCCGCGCCCCCGCCTCGGTGAAGAACTACGCCAAGGCGCACCCGCACCGCATGGGCGCCTGGACGGCCGACTCGAAGACGAACGTCGCCACCATGGGCGTCGACGACTTCCGCTCCACCGAGAAGTCCGCCGTCATCGCCGAGGACGGCTCCCTGCGCATCGAGCTCATCGGCGACGACGGCAGCAGCACCGTGCTGCGCGAGTCGGTGCCGGTGCTCCGGGGCGAGGTCGTCGACGCGGCGGTCATGCGCGTCGCGGCACTGCGCGAGTTCCTCACCGCGCAGGTCGCCCGCGCCAAGGAGGAGGGCGTCCTCTTCTCCGTCCACCTCAAGGCCACCATGATGAAGGTCTCCGACCCGATCATCTTCGGCCACGTGGTCCGCGCCTTCTTCCCCGACACCTTCGCCAAGTACGGCGACGTGCTCGCCGCCGCCGGCCTCTCCCCGAACGACGGCCTCGGCGCCATCCTCGGCGGCCTGGAGTCCCTGCCGCAGGGCGCCGAGATCAAGGCGTCCTTCGAGGCCGAGATCGCCCAGGGCCCCGCGCTGGCCATGGTCGACTCCGACAAGGGCATCACCAACCTGCACGTCCCCAGCGACGTCATCGTCGACGCCTCCATGCCGGCCATGATCCGCACCTCCGGCCACATGTGGGGCCCGGACGGCCAGGAGGCCGACACCCTCGCGGTGCTCCCCGACAGCAGCTACGCCGGCGTCTACCAGGTCGTCATCGACGACTGCCGCGCCCACGGCGCCTTCGACCCGTCGACCATGGGCTCGGTGCCCAACGTCGGTCTGATGGCGCAGAAGGCCGAGGAGTACGGCAGCCACGACAAGACCTTCGAGATCCCCACCACCGGCACCGTGCGGGTCGTCGACGGCAAGGGCGACGTGGTGCTGGAGCAGGCGGTCGGCGCCGGCGACATCTTCCGCATGTGCCAGGCCAAGGACCTGCCGATCCAGGACTGGGTCAAGCTCGCCGTGACCCGCGCCCGCGCCACCGGCGTCCCGGCCGTGTTCTGGCTCGACGAGGGCCGCGCCCACGACGCGCAGCTCATCGCCAAGGTCAAGAAGTACCTCGCCGACCACGACACCGACGGCCTGCAGATCGAGATCATGTCGCCGGAGAAGGCGACCGCGTTCTCGCTGGAGCGCATCCGCCGCGGCGAGGACACCATCTCCGTCACCGGCAACGTGCTGCGCGACTACCTGACCGACCTGTTCCCGATCCTGGAGCTGGGCACGAGCGCGAAGATGCTCTCCGTCGTCCCGCTCATGAACGGCGGCGGCCTCTTCGAGACCGGCGCCGGCGGCTCCGCGCCGAAGCACGTCCAGCAGCTGGTCAAGGAGAACTACCTGCGCTGGGACAGCCTGGGCGAGTTCTTCGCGCTCGCGGCCAGCTTCGAGCACCTGGCGTCGACCACCGGCAACGCCCGCGCCCAGGTCCTCGCGGACACCCTGGACCGCGCGACCGGCACCTTCCTCAACGAGGACAAGTCGCCCAGCCGCAGGCTCGGCGGCATCGACAACCGCGGCAGCCACTTCTACCTGGCCCTCTACTGGGCTCAGGAGCTGGCGCGCCAGACCGACGACGCGAACCTCGCGCAGACGTTCGCCCCGCTCGCGAAGGCGCTGACCGAGCAGGAGAAGACCATCGTCGACGAGCTGATCGCGGTCCAGGGCTCGCCGGCCGACATCGGCGGCTACTACCAGCCCGACCCGGCCAAGGCCGCGGCCGTGATGCGCCCGTCGGCGACGTTCACGCAGGCCATCGCCTCTCTCGGCTGACGCGACAGCCGCGGAACGGGGCACATCGCTCCTCCCGCCCCGGCCGGCACCACGCCCGGCCGGGGCGGTTCTCGTGTTCGCACCGGCGCCCCACCCGCCGCCCTGACGGGTGAAAGTCGCACGACGGAGGGCGCCGGGCCGCACTCGGCGGCCCCCCGGCTGATTTGCTGCACCGGGGATCCGGCGTGACACACGCGGGAGCGGCCCGGCGGCCGCCCCGGTGGAGACGGCGCCCGGCCGGGGCACGCTCCATCCGCGAACGACGAGCGAAGGAGCGTCCCAGTGACGACGACGGGCACGACAGGGGCAGCCGACGAGGAGGAGGGGTACGCGAACGAGCTTCCGCTCCGCGCGAAGGAGCCCGGAAACGTCGTCGTCAAGTGGCTCACCACCACCGATCACAAGACGATCGGCACGCTCTACCTCGTCACCTCGTTCGCCTTCTTCGTCGTCGGCGGGGTGATGGCCCTGGTGATGCGCGCCGAACTGGCCCGGCCGGGCATCCAGATCGTCTCGCCCGAGCAGTTCAACCAGGCGTTCACCATCCACGGCACGATCATGCTGCTGATGTTCGCGACGCCGCTGTTCGCCGGATTCACCAACTGGATCATGCCGCTGCAGATCGGCGCGCCCGACGTGGCGTTCCCCCGGCTCAACATGTTCGCCTACTGGGCGTACCTCTTCGGCTCGGTCATCGTGGTGGCGGGCTTCCTCACCCCGCAGGGCGCGGCCGACTTCGGCTGGTTCGCCTACTCCCCGCTGACCGACGCGGTCCACTCGCCCGGCATCGGCGGCGACATGTGGATCATGGGCCTGGCGCTCTCCGGCTTCGGCACGATCCTCGGCTCGGTCAACTTCATCACCACGATCATCGCCCTGCGCGCACCCGGCATGACCATGTTCCGCATGCCGATCTTCACCTGGAACGTCCTGCTGACCGCGGTCCTCGTGCTGATGGCCTTCCCGGTCCTCGCGGCGGCCCTGCTGGTGCTGGAGGCGGACCGGAAGTTCGGCGCCCACGTCTTCGATCCCGCCAACGGCGGCGCCCTGCTGTGGCAGCACCTCTTCTGGTTCTTCGGGCATCCGGAGGTGTACATCATCGCCCTGCCGTTCTTCGGCATCGTCACCGAGATCATCCCGGTCTTCAGCCGCAAGCCGATCTTCGGCTACGTCGGTCTGATCAGCGCCACCATCGCCATCGCGGGCCTGTCGGTGACCGTGTGGGCGCACCACATGTTCGTGACCGGCGGGGTGCTGCTGCCGTTCTTCTCCTTCATGACGTTCCTCATCGCGGTGCCCACCGGGGTGAAGTTCTTCAACTGGATCGGCACGATGTGGAAGGGCTCCCTCTCCTTCGAGACCCCGATGCTCTGGGCCACCGGCTTCCTGGTCACCTTTCTGTTCGGCGGACTGACCGGCGTGATCCTGGCGTCGCCGCCGCTGGACTTCCACGTCTCCGACTCGTACTTCGTCGTCGCGCACTTCCACTACGTGGTCTTCGGCACCGTGGTCTTCGCGATGTTCGCCGGATTCCACTTCTGGTGGCCGAAGTTCACCGGCAAGATGCTCGACGAGCGGCTGGGCAAGATCACCTTCTGGACGCTGTTCGCGGGCTTCCACGGCACGTTCCTGGTGCAGCACTGGCTGGGCGCCGAGGGCATGCCGCGCCGTTACGCGGACTACCTCGCCGCCGACGGCTTCACCGCGCTGAACACGGTCTCCACGATCTCCTCCTTCCTGCTCGGACTGTCGATGCTGCCGTTCTTCTACAACGTGTGGAAGACCGCCCGGTACGGCAGGAACGTGGGCGTCGACGACCCGTGGGGCTTCGGCCGCTCGCTGGAGTGGGCGACCTCCTGCCCGCCGCCGCGGCACAACTTCCTCACGATGCCGCGGATCCGCTCCGAGTCCCCGGCGTTCGACCTGCACCACCCCACGGTCCGGGCCATCGACGAAGTCATCAACCGTCCCGGCGCCCGGACGACGCCGCCGCCCCCGGCGGACGCCGGCTGAACCCGGCGACCCGACCGGACGCGTCGTCCGTCCGCCGTTCCCGACAGGCGAAGTCGCGCGCGGCTCGTGAAGATGGGAGTGGACGGACGTGTGCGAAGGGGCAGGCGAGCGGGCGACCGCGCATGCCCGAGAAGGGACGAACGCTGTGGCACGACCCAGGATTCTCGTTGTCGGCGCCGGATTCGCCGGGGTGGAGTGCGTACGCCGTCTGGAGCGCAGACTCGTGCCGGGAGAGGCGGAGATCGCGCTCGTCACCCCGTCCTCGTACCAGCTCTACCTGCCCCTGCTGCCCCAGGTGGCGGCCGGCATCCTCACCCCTCAGTCGGTCGCGGTGTCGCTGCGCCGCAGCAGCCGGCACCGCACCCGGATCATTCCGGGCGGCGGCATCGGCGTGGACCCCAAGGCGAAGATCTGCGTCATTCGCAAGATCACCGACGAGATCGTCTACGAGCCCTACGACTACATCGTCCTCAGCCCCGGCAGCATCACCCGCACCTTCGACATTCCCGGCCTCCTCGATCACGCCCGGGGCATGAAGACGCTCGCCGAGGCCGCGTACATCCGGGACCATGTGATCGCCCAGCTCGATCTGGCGGACGCCAGCCAGGACGAGGCGGAGCGGACGTCCCGTCTCCAGTTCGTCGTGGTCGGCGGCGGGTACGCCGGCACCGAGACGGCCGCCTGCCTCCAGCGCCTGACCGTCAACGCGGTCAAGCGCTACCCCCGGCTCGACCCCCGGCTGATCAGATGGCACCTCATCGACATCGCCCCGAAGCTGATGCCCGAACTCGGGGACAAGCTCGGCCGGAGCGCCCTGGAGGTGCTGCGCGCACGCGGCATCGAGGTGTCGCTCGGCGTCTCGGTCGCCGAGGCCGGACCGGAGAAGGTGACCTTCACCGACGGCCGGGTGGTGCCCTGCCGGACCCTGATCTGGACGGCCGGGGTGGCCGCCAGCCCGCTGGTGTCCACGTTCGACGCGGAGACGGTGCGCGGCAGACTGGCGGTGACGCCCGAGATGCGTCTGCCGGGCTTCGACGGCGTCTTCGCCCTCGGGGACGCGGCAGCCGTGCCGGACCTGACCAAGGGCGGCGGGGCGGTGTGTCCGCCCACCGCCCAGCACGCCTCGCGCCAGGGCCGCACGCTCGCCGACAACCTCATCGCCACCCTGCGGCGCCGGCCGCTCAAGCCTTACTCCCACAGGGACCTCGGCCTGGTCGTGGACCTCGGCGGCAAGGACGCGGTCTCCAAGCCCGTCGGCATCGAGCTGCACGGAGTCCCCGCCCAGGCCGTCGCGCGCGGCTACCACTGGTCGGCGCTGCGGACCAATGTGGCCAAGGCGCGCGTGATGACCAACTGGATGCTGAACGCCGTCGCGGGCGACGACTTCGTGCGCACCGGCTTCCAGGCCCGCAACCCGGCGAAGCTGCGCGACTTCGAGTACACGGACACCTACCTGACGCCGGCCCAGGTCCGGGAACACACCGCCTCGTTGCACACCACGAACTGACCGCGCGCCGGTCGGGAGCCGGCGGGCGTCCCGCCCCGCGTCCGCACGCACCGGACGCGGGGCGCACCGCTTCCGGTGCGCACGGCGGCACGCGCCGGAACGTTCCGGTCGCGGGCCCGGGCCGGCCCGGCGGCGGCGCCGGAGCGCCGGGCCCGCGCCGCGCACGACGCCGGGGTTCAGTCATCCGGGACGGTGAGGTGGACGCTGCGGAGGAAGGCGGCGTTGTCCGGGGTGCGCCGCAGCCGGTCGAGCAGGGGCCCGAGCGCCGCCCGCGGGTCGTTCCTGGTGAGCAGGGTGCGTCGCAGCCGGCGCATGACCCGCAACTCCGCCGCGGGAACGAGCAGTTCATCGCGGCGGGTGCCGGACGCCTGGATGTCGACGGCCGGGTGGACGCGCCGGTCGGCCAGTGAGCGGTCGAGCCGGAGTTCCATGTTGCCGGTGCCCTTGAGCTCCTCGAAGAAGTACTCGTCGGCGCGGGAGCCGGTGTCCACCAGCGCGGTGGCCAGGATGGTGAGGGAACCGCCCTCCTCGGTGAGGCGGGCGGCGCCGAAGAGCCGTTTGGGGCCGAGCGGGGCCGCCGCGTCGACGCCGCCGCTGAGGGTGCGCCCGCCCGCCGCGGCCGCGTTGTTGTGGGCGCGGCACAGCCGGGTCAGGGAGTCCAGCAGGACGACGACGTCCTGGCCGTCCTCGACCAGCCGCTTGGCGCGTTCGATCGCGAGGTCGGCGAGCGCGATGTGTTCCCGGGCGGGGCGGTCGAAGGTCGAGGCGAGCACCTCGCCCCGCACGGACCTGCGCATGTCCGTGACCTCCTCGGGGCGTTCGTCCACCAGCACCACCATCAGCCGGCACTCGGGGTGGTTCACGGCGACGGCCTCGGCCATCTGCCGCAGCAGCACCGTCTTGCCGGCCCGGGGCGGCGCCACGACGAGCCCGCGCTGCCCCTTGCCGATCGGTGAGACGAGGTCGACCAGGCGGGTCGCCGGGCCCCCGCGGGGCGTCTCCAGCCGCAGTCGGCAGCGGGGGTGGATCGGGGTGAGATCGCGGAAGTGCGGCCGTCCCCGCAGTGTTTCGGGGGAGCGGCCGTCGACGCGTACGACGTCGGACAGCACGCGGGGCCGGTGGCACACGCCCTCGACGAGGTCGCCCCGGCGCAGGGCGTGGCGCCGGATCAGGGCGGCGGGGACCTGCACATCGTCGGGGCAGGTGCGGTCCGCGCGGACGCGCAGCGTGCCGTGCCCCTGGGCGGTGATGTCCAGGAGACCTGCGGCACCAGTCAACTCCCTCTGTTCCAGGGGGAGTTCGAGGTTGGTGGTCATGCGGATGGTCCTTTCGCGGGCATGCCGGATGAAGGCCCGGACGACGCGAGGGGCGGACGGAATCACACCCCGGGCGACGGGCGGAGAGGCCCGGACGGGAAGCCCGTACCGGGCTGGAGGGGTGGTGCGGCAAAGCCGGACCGCCGTCCGCGGAGGACGGGAGGCCGGCCAGGAGAATTGGGGGGAGTGGCACCGGGCCTCGAAGTGAGGCAAGACACATGTGCCGCTCGCACCGTACCACGGGGAGAGCGTGGCGGGAAGGAGGAAGAGTGAGAAACACCGCCGCGCGACCGCCCGCCGCGTCGGCGGCGGCCCGGCCGGCGACGGCGGAACTTTCGGAACTGACGATATGTCATGTTCCTGGCGTGGCGGGCCGCTTCTTCGGAAGTGTGTTTTCCGCGGCGCGGTCGGCCGCGCCGGCCGTGCCCCACGACGGGCCCCGGCGCCCCGGCGGCGGATGCCGACCGTGCGCCGGCGCCGCGCCGGGCCGGGGCGAGGTGGTGAGGGCCGAGTGCCCGTCAGTCCTTCGCGGGGGCTCCGTCCTCCGCTGCCGGGGACGGGCCCCGGAAGGTGTCCAGGATTCGCTCGGCCGCCAGTGTGGCCGTCAACTCGCCTTCGCGGACGCGTTGTTCGAGCTCGGGTGCGAGCGCCCGCACCCCCGGATGGGCGCGCAGGCTCTCCAGCAGTTCGTCCCGCACCATCGTCCAGGTCCAGTCGACCTGCTGGTCGCGCCGCTTCGCCGCGAGCCGCCCGGTCGATTCGAGCAGCGCGCGATGCTGTTCCAGGCGCTCCCACAACGTGTCGAGGCCGGTCGACTCGCGGGCGCTGCAGGTGAGGACCGGCGGAGTCCAGGCCGCGTCCGCCGGGTGCATCAGCCGCAGCGCGCCCGCGAGTTCACGCGCGGCCGCGCGGGCGTCGCGTTCGTGCGGGCCGTCCGCCTTGTTCACCGCGACGGCGTCCGCCAGCTCCAGCACGCCCTTCTTGATGCCCTGGAGCTGGTCGCCGGTGCGGGCCAGTGTGAGCAGCAGGAACGTGTCGACCATGTTCGCCACCGCCGTCTCCGACTGGCCGACGCCGACCGTCTCCACCAGCACCACGTCGTAGCCCGCGGCCTCCATCACCACGATCGACTCCCGGGTCGCCTTCGCCACCCCGCCCAGCGTCCCGGCGGTGGGGGAGGGGCGCACGAACGCCGCGGGGTCGACCGCCAGGCGTTCCATCCTGGTCTTGTCGCCCAGGATCGAGCCGCCGGTACGGCGCGATGAGGGGTCCACGGCCAGCACCGCGACCCGGTGCCCGAGCCCGGTGAGCATGGTGCCGAGCGCGTCGATGAACGTGGACTTCCCGACGCCGGGCACACCGCTGACGCCGACGCGCCGGGCGTCGCCGGAGTGCGGGAGCAGCTCGCGCAGCAACCGCTGGGCCAGGGCCCGGTGGTCGGGCCGGGTGGACTCGACGAGGGTGATGGCGCGCGCGATGTGCGCCCGCTTCCCGTCGAGCACGCCCTTCGCGTAGTCGTCGATGTCGATCTTCGGAGGCATCGGATCAGCGGCTCACAGCTCGTGACCGAGCGCGGCGCCCAGCCGCACCACCAGGTCGTGGGCGGCGTCCGGGATGACCGTGCCGGGCGGGAACACCGCCGCCGCACCCGCCTCGTGCAGCGCCTCGACGTCCTGCGGCGGAATCACCCCGCCCACCACGATCATGATGTCCTCGCGCCCCTCGGCCGCCAGCTCCTCGCGGAGCGCCGGGACGAGCGTGAGGTGCCCGGCGGCCAGCGAGGAGACGCCCACGATGTGCACGTCAGCCTCCACCGCCTGCCGCGCCACCTCCGCCGGCGTCTGGAACAGCGGGCCGACGTCGACGTCGAACCCCAGGTCGGCGAAGGCGGTGGAGATCACCTTCTGGCCGCGGTCGTGGCCGTCCTGGCCCATCTTGGCGACCAGGATGCGCGGACGGCGCCCCTCGGCCTCCTCGAACCGGTCCACCAGCGCCCGGGTGCGGTCCACGGAAGGGGATTCACCTGCCTCGTTGCGGTACACACCGGAGATCGTACGGATCTGGCCCGCGTGCCGCCCGTACACCTTCTCCAGGGCGTCCGAGATCTCGCCCACGGTCGCCATCGCGCGGGCCGCGTCGACGGCCAGTGCCAGCAGATTGCCGTCGAGACCGGAGCCGGGGGCCCGTCCGGCCGCCTCGGTCAGCGCGCGCAGCGCCGCCCGGCAGGCCGGCTCGTCCCGCTCCTCGCGCAGCCGGCGCAGCTTCTCGATCTGCTGGGAGCGCACCGAGGAGTTGTCGACCTTCAGCACGTCGATCTGCTCGTCGGTCTCCACCCGGTACTTGTTGACCCCGATCACCGGCTGGCGCCCGGAGTCGATCCGCGCCTGGGTGCGGGCCGCGGCCTCCTCGACCCGGAGTTTGGGGATGCCCGCGTCGATGGCCCGCGCCATGCCGCCCGCCGCCTCGACCTCCTCGATGTGCTGCCAGGCCCGGCGCGCCAGGTCGTACGTCAGCCGTTCCACGTACGCGCTGCCGCCCCACGGGTCGATGACCCGGCCGGTGCCCGACTCCTGCTGGAGCAGCAGCTGGGTGTTGCGGGCGATCCGCGCCGAGAAGTCCGTCGGCAGGGCCAGCGCCTCGTCCAGCGCGTTGGTGTGCAGCGACTGGGTGTGCCCCTGGGTGGCGGCCATCGCCTCCACGCAGGTCCGGGTGACGTTGTTGAACACGTCCTGCGCCGTCAGCGACCACCCCGAGGTCTGCGAATGGGTGCGCAGCGAGAGGGACTTGGCGTTCTTCGGTTCGAACTTCCCGACCAGCTTCGCCCACAGCAGCCGGGCCGCCCGCAGCTTCGCGATCTCCATGAAGAAGTTCATGCCGATCGCCCAGAAGAACGACAGCCGCGGCGCGAACGCGTCCACGTCGAGACCGGCGTCCCGTCCGGCCCGCAGATACTCCACCCCGTCCGCCAGGGTGTACGCCAGCTCCAGGTCGGCCGTCGCCCCCGCCTCCTGGATGTGGTAGCCGGAGATGGAGATCGAGTTGTAACGCGGCATCCGCTGCGAGGTGTACGCGAAGATGTCGGAGATGATCCGCATCGACGGCTTCGGCGGGTAGATGTAGGTGTTGCGGACCATGAACTCCTTCAGGATGTCGTTCTGAATGGTCCCGGCCAGCTTCTCCGGCCCGACACCCTGCTCCTCGGCGGCCACGATGTAGAGCGCGAGCACCGGGAGCACCGCGCCGTTCATCGTCATCGACACCGACATCCGGTCGAGCGGGATGCCGTCGAAGAGCTGACGCATGTCGTAGATCGAGTCGATCGCCACCCCCGCCATGCCGACGTCGCCGGTCACCCGGGGATGGTCGCTGTCGTAGCCGCGGTGGGTCGGCAGGTCGAAGGCGACGGAGAGGCCCTTCTGCCCCGCCGCGAGGTTGCGCCGGTAGAAGGCGTTGGACTCCTCCGCGGTGGAGAACCCGGCGTACTGCCGGATCGTCCACGGCTGGTTGACGTACATCGTCGGGTACGGGCCCCGCAGGTACGGGGCGATCCCGGGATAGGTGCCGAGGAAGTCCAGCCCCTCCAGGTCGCGCCCGGTGTACAGCGGCTTGACCGGGATCCCCTCCGGCGTCTGCCACAGCAGATCGTCGTCGGAGCTGCCGGAGGACTCCTTCACGGCGGAACGCCACTGGTCCTCGGACACGCCGGCGCCGCCGCCCGGACCGAGTTCGATGTCGGAGAAGTCGGGGATTCGCATCACGCCACACCCAGGAGGTCGAGGACGGAGGAGAGCACGGCCACCACGTCGGAGCCCGCGAAGACGTACGCGTCCACACCGGCGTACGCGCCGGGCCGGCCCGCGAGGAACACCCGCCGCGCCCCGGCCCCGGCCAGCGCCGCGGCGACCTCGGCGGCCTGCTCGGCGTAGAGCGCGTCGGTGGAGCAGAGGCACGCCACCTCGGCCCCGCTCGCCCGGAACGCGTCGGCGGCCGTCGCCGCGTCCACCGTCACCGGGTCGTGGACCGGCTCGATCCCGCCCGCCTGGAACAGGTTCGAGGCGAACGTCGCCCGCGCGGTGTGGGCCGAGGCCGGGCCGAGCGCGGCCAGGAACACCCGGGGCCGCCGCCCGGCCGCCGCGAGACGGGCGTCGGACCGGGCGCGCAGCGCCTCGAACGCCTCGTCGCGGCGGACCCGGGGCAGGGCCCCCGGCGCGGCGGCCGCAGGCGCGGCGGGGGCCGGCTCGCGCTCCACCGGGCGCTCCGCGAGATGCGGGAACTCGCTGACCCCGGTGACCGGCTCCCGCCGGGTGGCCAGGTCCTTGCCGCGCGCCGCCCAGGTGGCCGCGAGGCGCTCGCCGACCATCCCCGACCGCAGGGCCGCGGCCTGACCGCCCGCCCGCTCGATCTCCTGGAAGAACGCCCAGGCGTTCTCCGCCAGTTCGGCGGTGAGCCGCTCCACGTACCAGGAGCCGCCCGCCGGGTCGATCACCCGGGCCAGATGCGACTCCTCCAGCAGGATCGTCGACGTGTTGCGGGCGATGCGGCGGGCGAACGCGTCCGGCAGCCCCAGCGCGTGGTCGAACGGCAGCACGGTGACGGAGTCGGCCCCGCCCACCCCCGCGCCCAGACACGCCAGCGTCGTCCGCAGCATGTTCACCCACGGGTCGCGGCGCGTCATCATCACCGAGGACGTCACCGCGTGCTGCCGCTGCGCCCCGGCGCCGGACGCCCCGCACACCTCCGCCACCCGGGCCCACAGCCGCCGTGCCGCCCGCAGCTTGGCGATGGTCAGGAACTGGTCGGCCGTCGCCGCGTACCGGAACTCCAGCTGCCCGCACGCCGCTTCGACCGTGAGCCCGGCCCCGGTCAGCTCCCGCAGATAGGCGACGCCGGTGGCCAGCGACGCGCCCAGCTCCTGGGCGGCCGAGCCGCCCGCCTCGTGATACGGCAGGGCGTCGGCCGTCAGCGCCCGCAGTCCCGGGTGCTCCTGGGCGCAGCGCAGCGCCCAGCGGACCGCCGCCGCTGGATCGGACTCGGCGCCGGTGCGGGCGGCCAGGCCCAGCGGATCCGCGCCGAGGCCGCCGCGCGCGGCCCGCGGGTCGAGCCCCCGCTCCTCGTGGAGGCGCAGCAACTCAGCGGCCGCGGCGTCCAGTTCGGCGCCCGCGTCGAGCGTCACCGGGGCCAGGTCCAGATAGACGCCGTCCAGCGCCCGGGCCAGGTCCGGCACCGCCGCGCCCGTGCCGCCGCCCACGGTCAGCCACAGCGAGGTGGCCCCGTTCTCCAGGTCGGCGAGCACCGCCTCGTTGAGGCGCGCCGGGTCCGTCAGCGCGTACCGCTGGCGCACGTCCCAGCCGCCCACCGTGTTGCCCTCGGCCCTGCCGCCGCGGACGAAGGGCGCGAAGCCCGGGAGCCCGGCGTCGGGGGAGCCGTCGTGCGAGGTGTACAGGGGACGGGTGATGAGCCCGTCCTCCACCGTGGTGGACAGCGCTTCCTCGGCGGCCGAACCCTCCGCGTCCCGGCCCGACTTGCGCAGCACGCCCTCGACGAGGCGCTGCCACTGTTCGTGGGCGGGGCGGGGGAATTCGGCGGCCAACGAGAGCCCGTCGGCAGGCAGGACCGTCATGCCCAGATGCTAGGGCAAGGCCCCGGACCGGCAGCAGATGCTTCGTCTGTGACCTTGCCCTCTCCGGTGCGCGCCCGACTCCTCACGCACCGTCGCGGCGCGGCGCGGCGCGACGCCGCGCCCGGCCCGGTCGATCCGAATCAGCCACCCGGCACATGCGCGGTGGAATCGGCCATATGGATTGCAGATGCCAGGTACATACGAATATCTTGGCGCACATGCAGTCCTACACGATCGGTCAGGCGGCGCGCCTGCTGGGCGTGAGCCCCGACACCGCCCGCCGCTGGGCGGACGCCGGAAGGGTCGCGACCCACCGCGACGAGAACGGCCGGCGGCTCATCGACGGCCGCGACCTGGCCGCCCTCGCCGTCGAGACCGGCCAGAGCGGCGGGGGCGACGACGAACCCCCGTACACGACCGCCCGCAACGCCTTCCCGGGCATCGTCACCGCGGTGAAGCTGGGCGACGTCGCGGCCCAGGTCGAGATCCAGGCGGGCCCGCACCGGCTGGTGTCGCTGCTCACCCGGGAAGCCGTCGAGGAACTCGGACTGGAGGTCGGCATGCGGGCCACCGCCCGGGTGAAGTCCACCAGCGTGCACATCGACCGCCTCTGACCGCGCCCCGTCCGCGAGGCGCACCACCCAAGGAGCCCCGGCCCCACCATGACGACCATCCTCACCCGGCGCCGCGCCGCCGCCGCGCTCGTGACCGCCGCACTGCTGGTCCCGCTCGCCGCCTGCGGCGGCAAGGACGAGAAGGACGCCCCGGGCGCCTCCGCGAAGCCCGCCGGCGCCAGGCTGACGGTGCTGGCCGCGGCCTCGCTCACCGATGTGTTCAAGACAGCGGGCGCCGCCTACGAGAAGGACCACCCCGGCACCCGGGTCACGTTCTCCTTCGCCGGCTCCCAGGAGCTCGCCGCCCAGGTGAAGCAGGGCGCCCCCGCCGACGCCCTGGTCACCGCCGACACCCGGACGATGGACGGGCTGAAGGCCGACACCGGAACCCCCGTCGTCATCGCCAGGAACCGCCTCGTCATCGCCACCGCGGAGGGCAACCCGGAGAAGATCACCGGCCTGAAGGACCTCACCAGGGCCGGGCTGAAGGTCGTCCTGGCCGCCCCCGAGGTCCCGGTCGGCCGCTACGGAGAGCAGGTCCTCGACGCCCAGAAGCTCGACGTCGAGCCGGTCTCCCAGGAGCCCAACGTCCGCGCCGTGCTCAGCAAGGTCGAGCTCGGCGAGGCCGACGCGGGCATCGTCTACAAGACGGACGCCGAGTCGGCCGCCGACAAGGTCGACGCCGTCGACATCCCCGACGCCCAGAACGCCGTCGCCGCCTACCCGGCGGCCACCCTGCGGGGGTCCTCGCACGCCGAGGCCGCCGCCGCGTTCGTGAAGTGGCTCAGCGGCCCCGAGGCGCAGAAGATCCTGCGGGCCGCGGGCTTCCAGCAGCCCTGACGGCCCGCACGGGATCCGCCGCCCGCGCCCCGGCGCCGAACGCCGGACACCGAACGCATCCGCACGGGCGCCCGCCCGGACACCCCGGCAGGGGACCGGACGGGCCCCGCGCACGAACGCCCCGGGACCCCCGATGAGAGCCCTCCGCAGCCGCCCGCCCGGCGCGCGCACCCCCGCCGCCCTGGCCCTGCCCGCGCTGCTCGCCGTCGCGTTCCTGCTGATGCCGCTGATCGGCGTCCTGGTCCGCACCGACTGGGCCGGCCTCGGCGCGCACCTCACCGCCCCGGCCGTCACCCAGGCGCTCCGGCTGTCGCTGCTGGTCTCGTTCTGGGCACTGGGGCTCTCACTGCTGCTCGGGGTGCCGCTGGCCTGGCTGCTGGCCCGGGCGGACTTCCCCGGCAAGGCGGTCGTGCGCTCGCTGGTCCTGCTGCCGATGGTGCTGCCGCCCACCGTCGGGGGCGTGGCGCTCCTCCTCGGGTTCGGCCGCCGGGGCCTGCTCGGCCCCTGGCTGGAGGACGCCTTCGGCGTCACCCTGCCGTTCCACACCTCGGGCGCGGTCGTCGCGGCGACCTTCGTCGCCATGCCGTTCCTCGTTATCAGCCTGGAGGGGGCGCTGGCCGGACTGCGGCCCTCGTACGAGGAGACCGCGGCCTCCCTGGGCGCCTCACCGATCCGGGTGTTCCTCACGGTCACGCTCCCGATGGTCGCCCCCGGGCTCGCCGCCGGAGCGGCGCTCACCTGGGCCCGGGCCCTGGGCGAGTTCGGCGCGACCATCACCTTCGCGGGCAACCTGCCCGGCACCACGCAGACCCTGCCCCTCCAGGTCTATCTGCTCCTCCAGGAGTCCCCGGAGGCCGCCACCTCCGTCTCGCTGCTGCTCCTCGCCATCGCCATGGCCGTCCTCGTCGCCCTGCGCGGCCGCTGGACCGGCGCCCCCCGCGACCGCTCCCGCGCCCCGGCCGCAGCACCGGACGACCCGGGCGACACGGACCTCCCGACCCCGCCGACCGGCGTCGGGGACCGGGCGCCGGACCCGGGGGCCCGCTGCTCCCTCCACGCCGACGTCACCGGCTTCGACCGGCTCACCCTCGACGCCGCCCCCGGCACTACGATCGCCGTCGTCGGCCCCAACGGGGCGGGCAAGACGACGCTGCTGCGCGCCCTCCTCGGCCTGACCCCCCGCTCCCGGGCCGTGCTGCGGCTGGGCGACGCCGACGTCACCGCCGCGCCGCCGCACCGCCGTCAGGTCGCCTGGGTGCCGCAGGACGGCGCCCTCTTCCCGCATCTGACCGCGCTGACGAACACGGCGTACGGGCTCCGCGCCCGCGGCGTCCCCCGGGCCCGGGCCCGCCGCGAGGCCCGGCAGTGGCTCGACCGGCTGGGCGTCGGCCACCTCGCACACCGCCGCCCCGCCCAGCTCTCCGGCGGACAGGCCCAGCGCGTGGCGCTGGCCCGGGCCCTCGCCGCCCGCCCCCGGCTGCTGCTGCTCGACGAGCCGCTCGCCGCGCTCGACCAGACCACCCGGGCCCGGGTCCGCCACACCCTGCGCACCCATCTCGCCGGGTTCGGCGGCGTCTGCCTGATCGTCACCCACGACCCCGTCGAAGCGGTGTCCCTGGCCGACCGGGTCCTCGTGCTGGAGGACGGCCGCGCCCTCCAGGACGCGCCGCCGGCCGAGGTGACCCGGCACCCCCGCTCGCCCTGGGTCGCCCGCATGCTCGGCCGCAACGCCTGGCCGGGCACCGCGGCCGCCGACGGGACGCTCGCCCTGGCCGGGGGCGGCCGGCTGGTCGTCGCGGACCCGCTGCCCGAGGGCACGGCGGCGCTCGCGGTCATCCCGCCCGAGGCGGTGTCCGTCCACCGCGAACGGCCCGCCGGCAGCCCCCGGAACGCCTGGCCGGGAACGGTCCGCGAACTCACCGCCATGGGCGGCCGGATGCGACTGGTGATCGGCTCCGGCGAGGCGCCGGATCTGGTCGCGGAGATCACCCCCGGGGCGGCGGCCGAACTCGCGCTCGGCGAGGGCGTGGCCGTGTGGACCGGCGTCAAGGCCACCGAGGTCACCGTCGTCCCCCTGTGACCGTGAGGGGGCGGGGCGGTCGACCGTGAGGGGCGGGGCGGTCGCTGTGACGGCGACGGCGACGGCGACGGCGACGGAGGCGGGGGCGGAGGCGGGAGCGGGAGCGGGGGCGCGTCCGCCGCCCTCGGGCCCCGGCGGCTCGGCCGTTCCCCGAACGGCGTCCCAGCGGCGTTTTCCTTTGTCGAAAGGTCCGGCCGCGTGCGACGTTTGAGGCGGTGATATCGGGTCATTCCGGAATGCCGGGCGAAGGGGAAGTTCATCGTGCAGACCGCCAGAGCCGTCCCGGCGTCCACCGTCCGCAATCTGCGGGACCTGGGCGGCATCGCCCTGGAGCCCGGCCGGTGCGTGCGGCCGGGGGCCGTGCTGCGCTCCGGCGGGCTCGGCGCGCTCGACGTGGAGCGGGACACGGCGGTGGCCGCGCTCGGCATCCGTACCGTCGTCGACCTGCGGACCGCCGACGAGCGCGCGGCGGCTCCCGACCGGCTGCCGCCGGGCGCGCGGCTGTTCGTCGCCGACGTGCTCGGCGACAACCCGGGGGTCGCCCCCGCCCGGCTGCGCGCCCTGCTCGCCGACCCGGTGGCGGCGCACCGGCTGCTGGGGAACGGGAAGGCCGAGGAGGTGTTCGCCGGCACGTACCGGCGGATGGTGCTCTCGCCGTGCGCGGCCGCCGCCTACCGGGCCTTCGTGGAGACGGCGGCCGACGACCGGGCCCGGCCGGTGCTGTTCCACTGCACGACGGGCAAGGACCGCACCGGCTGGGCCGCCGCGCTGCTCCTGATGCTGCTCGGCGCGTCGCGGGAGGTCGTGCAGGCGGAGTTCCTCGCGGTGAACGAGGACGCGCGGGGCACGTGCGCGCCGTATGTGCGGGGCTTCCTCGACGCCGGGGGCGACCCCGAGATCGCGTCCGCCATCCTCGAGGTCCGGCCTCGCTACCTCGATGTGGCGCTCGACGCCGTGGACGAGCGCTGGGGCGGGCTGGACGGCTATGTGCGCGACGGCCTGCGGATTCCGGCGGCGGCGGTGGAGCGGCTGCGCGAGGGTCTCGTGATGTCCGCCTGAGCGCGCGCCGCGACCGCGCCACGACCGTTCGGCGGGGCGGCGGGCCGGTCGGCCGGCGGTGACCCGCCGTCCGTCGCGGAGTGTCGGCGAGGAGGCGGCGGGCCGCGGTTCCCTGGGTACCGTGGAAGAAGTCGGATTCCGAACCCTGTCGAAGGGGGCGTCTTGACCGAACGCAAGCCACCGGGCGTGAGTTTCGAGTCCTGGGTCGACAAACAGATCCGTGAGTCCGAGCAGCGCGAGGACGTCTCGCGGCTGCCGGGATTCGGGAAGCCGATCGACGGCCTCGCCGCCCCCTACGACGAGAACTGGTGGGTCAAGCGGAAGCTGCATCAGGAGGGGGTGTCGGTGCTTCCGCCGGCGCTCGCGCTGCGCAAGGAGGCGGAGGACGTACGGGAAGCCGTCGCCGGGGCGCGGACGGAGGCGGAGGTTCGGCGCATGCTGACGGAGGTCGACGACAAGATCCGGGCGGCCCTCAGGAGGCCCCCGCCCGGTCCCGCGCTGAACCTCCGCCCGTTCGACGTCGAGGCCCTCGTCGAGGAGTGGCGCGCCGCCCGTCGTCCACCGTCCTGACCCCGGGGCCCGCCCCGCCGCCCGCCGTTCCGAGCCATGGGGACCCGCGGCCCCTCCCCGTCGTCCGCCGCCCCGGCTCCTCTGCCCCGTCCCGCCGTCCGCGGTCCCGCCGCGACGGTGTGCGGGAGGGGCGGGCGGCCGGGGCCGCGAGCGAGTGTGTAATGCTCTGGCCATGGAAACGAGCATTACGTCCCGGGGCGGCGGAGCGCACGACGGCATACGCGTCCGGCGCGCGATGGAGCGGGACGCCCCGCAGCTCACCCGGATGGTGCGCACCTCCCGCGCCTACCAGGGGCGCTACGCGAGCATGGTCGCCGGCTACCGGGTGGGGCCCGACTACATCGAGACCCATCGCGTCTTCGCGGCGGTCGGCGCCGACGACCGGCCGCTCGGCTTCTACGCGCTGATCCTCGACCCGCCGGAACTCGACCTCATGTTCGTCGCCGACCAGGCGCAGGGGCTCGGCATCGGGCGGCTGCTCATCGGGCACCTGCGCGACGAGGCGCGGCGCACCGGTCTGACCGCCGTCCGGGTCGTCTCGCATCCGCCCGCCGAGGGCTTCTACCGGAGCATGGGCGCCCGGCGGACCGGCACCCTCGCGGCCAGACCGCCCGCCGTGGCCTGGGACCGGCCCGAACTGCTCCTGCCGGTCGCCTGACCCGTCGGGCTTCCGGAGCGGCTCGCCCGCACGCCCCCCGCCCGGAGCGAGGGACCGCAGGGGAGGCCGAAGCGGAGAGGCCCGCCGGAGACCCGTGGGGCCCGGCCGGCCCCCCGGATTTCTACGGGGGCACGGTCTCCCCTCTCGCCCTCATCGCGACCCTCGCCCGACGCCGCACGCTACGGCGCGAAGCGCGCAGCACTCTCGCCCTGCTCGTACCGGGGAGGCCGGAGGAGCCGCAACGCCGGCCGGGCGGGCCGGGTGGCAGGGCGAGTTCGACGATGCCGACGACCGGGTCCCGGTGGTGTCCACGTCGACTCTCGGCACGGGGCGGCCCCCAGAGCATCTCCTCGCTGGCGGAGCTGCCTTGGCCGTGTTCAGATCTCCATGTCCAAGCCTTTTCAGGCATCTCGCTCGCTTATTGCTCCCGCCCGATGTGCGGGGTGAGCCCGGAAGCCGAACAACCCAGGGGGGTGGATTGAGACGGAAACACACAGCCCTGCTGCGGAGTGCGGCCCTGCCCGTGCTGGTCGCCGCGCTGCTGATGGGAGCGATGTCGGCCCAGGCCGCGGCCAGCGGTGAGGACGGCCACGGAGGGGACGGCAACTGCCCGAACACCTGCCCGCACGGGAAGCCCGGGCCTCCGGGACCTCCCGGGCCTCCGGGACCTCCCGGAGGTCCGACCCTGCCGACCCAGATCGTCCAGAAGACCTACACGTTGACGTCCGGACTCAACACGGGAACCGCGACCTGCCCGCCGGGAACCGTCGTCACGGGCGGCGGAATGAAGACGCCCCTCGGGGGCAACAACCTCACGGTCCAGCCATACGAGTCCTCCCCGTCCGCCGAGGACACCTGGACGCTGTCCTTCAACAACCCGGCCGGTACCACGGGCTCCTACGTGGTCTACGCCGTCTGCCTCCCCGTGACCCCGACGGGCTGACCGCCGGTCGGGTGGCGCATGCACCCTTCACTGCGACTGTCGCAGCCCCCGGCAGCCGGAGGCCGTCTGCCGTCATGAAGGACTCCCGGCCACGGAAGACGGGGAGTCGGAATGGGCACTCAAATGAGCGTCCTGGACCGCCCGTGTCCTGAGGCTGGCGCGATGCGCCAGAAATCCTGGATCTCAGGAGGGGGAGCGCCCGTACGGGCGGGTGATGATCTCCATGGCGTGCCCGACGGGATCGAGGAAGTAGACGCCCCGGCCGCCGTCGTTGTGGTTGATCTCGCCCGGGCGCTCCCGGTGCGGATCCGCGTAGTACGTGAGCCCGAGTTCCTCGATCCGGGCGAACGCCGTGTCGAACTCCGCCTCCGAGACCAGGAAGGCGTAGTGCTGGGCGACGATCGATTCCTCGGGAGCGGTCGCGAAGTCCAGGGTGACGCCGTTCGCGGTGGCGAGCGGGACGAACGGGCCCCACTCGGCGCCGACTTCCAGACCGAGTATGCCCGCCAGGAACTCGGCGGACTCCCGCTTGTCCCGGGCGCGGACGATGGTGTGATTCAACTCGACGGACATGGTGCAACGCCTCCAACGGGCACCTCATGGGCGCCTCCACGCCTCGCCCGGCCGGTGCCCGGCGCGCGATGCCGCGGGGAAGACCCCGGGCAGGCCGTACCGGCCGTCGAGGGTTCTCTTCGGACCCGGGACGAGGGGTCCGACAGGTGCCGGAAGGCCCGTCCCGTGATCCCCGGCGGGCGCGGACGGCGGCCGCGGCTCCTCGCCGCGCACGCCCGAACGGCCCGGTCGCACACCTCCAGTATGCGGGCGGCCCGCCGCCCCGCGATGCGCCGCGTGGGACGGCGCGCTGCTCCACCGCGGATGACGGGACAGCCCTTAGGGTGGGCCGCGTACGCCACCCCACGCATCCGGACGGTGCCCCTCGGTGACCTCGAACCCTCGGCTCCCCGGCGATTCAGGCCGCGACGAGGGCCGCCACGAGACGCCCGACGAACGGGCGGACCGGCAGTGGACCGATCTCCTCCAGGAGCTCAGGGTCGCCCAGACGGGCGTCCAGATCCTGTTCGGACTGCTGCTCGCCGTCGTCTTCCAGCCGCGCTTCGCGACGCTGTCGGACACCGACCGCACCATCTACGTGGTCACGGTCATGCTGGGCTCCGCCACCGCCGCCGCCCTCATCGGCCCCGTGTCGTACCACCGGCTGCTCACCGGGCGGCGGCTCAAGCCGCAGACGGTCGCCCTGGCCGCGCGGCTGACGCTGCTCGGACTCGTCCTGCTGTTCTGCACCATGTGCTCCGCGCTGCTGCTCGTCCTGCGAGTGGCGCTGCACGACGCCCTCGCGCTGTGGCTGGTCGGCGGGATGGCGCTCTGGTTCCTGGTCTGCTGGTTCCTCTTCCCGGTCTGGCTGATCGCCCGTTCCGCACCCGGCCGGGACGAATGACACGGCGGCGGTGACGGCGCGGGCGGGGGACGTCCGGTCACGCCATGTCGGGGCCCCGGGCGTCCGTGACCGTGAACAGCCCGCCGTCCGGGTCCAGCAGGGTCGCCTCGCCGCCCCCTCCCACCGGCCGCCGCTCGACCAGGCTTCCCCCGTGCCGCCGCGCCGCGTCGACCGTCGCGTCCAGGTCGGCGACGGGGAAATGGACCTGCCAGTGCGGCCGGACCAGCGGATCGGGGGCGGCCTCCACCGCACCGGAGCTGATCCGGGCCAGCCGCCGCCCGCAGCAGTCGACGACGACCTCGTCCCCCTCGTACGACACCTCGCAGCAGCCGGGGCGGCCGCTCGCCCAGTCCAGCACCTCGCCGTAGAAGATCGCCGCGTCGAAGGCGTTCCTGGTGTGCAGCCGCAGCCAGGCGTGCGAATGGCCGTCCGGAGCGGGCGGCGAGGTCGCGGGCTCGGTGCGTTCCCAGATGCCGAACACCGCGCCGTCGCGGTCCGCCGCCAGCGCGCCGCGGCCCTTTCCGAGGGCCATCGGCCCCACCGCGACCGTGCCGCTGCGCTCACGGATGCGCGAGGCGGCCGCGTCGGCGTCCGGAACGGAGAAATACGGCGTCCACGCCACGGCCACGCGGTAGGCCGTCGCCACCGCGCCGATGCCGGCGACCGGCACGTCCTCGCGGCGCGCCACGGCGAACTCCTGCCCCAGCCGTCCCGCCCGGAACGACCAGCCCAGCACGGCGCTGTAGAACTCCTGCGCCGACCTCAGGTCGCGGGTCATGAGATTGACCCAGCAGGGCGCTGCGGGCCCGGTCAGCGGTGCCGGTGTCGACACCGCCCCGGGACGGCTTCGGGTCATGGTCCACTGCCTTCATCGGTCGTGCGGCCCGCGCGTGCCCGCCGGCCCTCGGAGCCCCACCAGCCTCTCCGCGGGCGACCGGAACCGCAACACGCCACGGCCCCGCGCACCGCGTCCCGCGCGGTCCGGCCCCGCGCGGGACGCGGTGCGCGGGGCGGGATCAGCCGCGCCGTTCGTCGGTGTCCCGGGGGATGGGCTCGTTCCCGTGGTCCCCGAGCTCGTACGGGGACAGCCCACTGCCGTCGGCCGGGAAGCTGTCGTCGGCGTGGACATCACGCTCCTCCAGGTGGGTGCGGTGCTCGGGCCGCGGCGGCTGGTCCTCCGGCCGGGGCGGGGGAGGCTCCTGGGCCCGGCGCTTCCTGCCCAGCCAGACCGCCCCGATCAGCATGGCCACCAGGGCGATTCCGACGACGCCCATCACCGACCCCGTCGCGTTCCGTTCGTCGGCGAGGTACAGGGCCAGTGGGGCGAGGGCTGCGTTCGATACGTCCATGCCTCCCGAATACCCCCACGAAAGTGCATCACTCAGACATGGCTGTGAATTCATATTTTAAGTGGATGTGAACCTCAAAAGAGTTTCGCTCTCCATGCGGGTGAGCGGAAAGGCCCCCGTGCGGGTGAGCGGCGGCCCCCGCACGCCCCGCGGAGGAGGGGAGGATCCGCCCTGCCGGGCGGGCCGTGGGGCCGCGCGCCGCCCGCGCCCGTCCGCCGCGCTCGTGTCGCCGTCGTCCGGCCCAGGGGCGAGCCTGGAGGGGATCCACGACCGGAGAGGACCCCGACGCCCGGGAGGAGAAGCGATGGGAGTGCGCAATCCGCTCCGCCGGTGGCCGGTGTACCGGCAGCTGACCGGCCCGGACCCCCTGGGCAGGGGCCGCGCGGTGATGTCGCCCGCGACGGCGGACCTCCGGCCGCGGACCGCCACCGCCGACCGGGTCGTGCCGTCCGTCTGCCCCTACTGCGCGGTCGGCTGCGGGCAGCAGGTGTACGTCGAGGACGATCGGGTCGTGCAGATCGAGGGCGACCCGGGCTCACCGATCAGCCGCGGCCGGCTCTGTCCCAAGGGCTCCGCGACGCTCCAGCTGACCACGGGGGCGGCCCGCCGCCACCAGGTGCTGTACCGGCGCCCCTACGCGCGCGACTGGGAGGCCCTCGACCTGGAGACGGCCATGGACATGGTCGCCGACCGGGTCGTCGAGACCCGGCGCAGGACCTGGGAGCAGGAGCACGAGGGGCTGCGCACGGCCCGCACGCTCGGGATCGCCTGCCTCGGCGGCGCCACCCTCGACAACGAGGAGAACTACCTGATCAAGAAGCTGATGACCGGGCTCGGCGTGGTGCAGGTGGAGAACCAGGCGCGGGTCTGCCACAGCTCGACCGTCGCCGGGCTCGGCACCTCGTTCGGACGCGGCGGGGCGACCACGTTCATGCAGGACCTCCAGCACGCCGACTGCGTCGTCATCCAGGGATCCAACTTCGCCGAGGCCCACCCGGTCGGCTTCCAGTGGGTGATGGAGGCCAAGGCCCGCGGCGCCCGGATCATCCACGTGGATCCGCGCTTCACCCGCACCAGCGCCGTGGCGGACCTGCACGTGCCGATCCGGGCGGGCAGCGACATCGCCTTTCTCGGCGGCGTCATCAACCACGTCCTCACCGAGGAGAAGGACTTCCGCGAGTACGTCCTGGCGTACACCAACGCCGCCACCCTCGTCGGCGAGGACTTCCGCGACACCGAGGACCTCGACGGAGTCTTCTCCGGACTCGACGAGGAACACCACCGCTACGACCCGCGGACCTGGCAGTACGAGGACGCCGAGGTCCGGGCGCCGGCCGGGGGGACCGACGGGGACGGGGCGACGGAGGAGCGGGGCGGCGGAGGAGCGCCCGAGCCCGTCCACGGGGCGGGGGCCGCCGAGGCGCACGGCGCCGGCGGCCCCCGCGCCGCCCCGCGGCCCGTGCGCGACGAGACGCTCCGGCACCCCCGCTGCGTGTACCAGATCCTCAGACGTCACTACGCGCGCTACACCCCCGAGATGGTGGAACAGATCTGCGGGGTCCCGCGCGACGTGTTCCGGCAGGTCTGCGACGCGCTGACCGAGAACTCCGGGGCCGAGCGCACCAGCGCCTTCGCCTACGCCGTGGGCTGGACCCAGCACTCCGTGGGATCCCAGTACATCCGCGCCGCCGCCGTGCTCCAGCTGCTGCTGGGCAACATCGGGCGGCCCGGCGGCGGAATCCAGGCGCTGCGCGGCCACGCCTCGATCCAGGGATCAAGCGACATCCCCACCCTCTTCAACCTGCTGCCGGGCTACCTCCCCATGCCGCACGCCCGCGCCCACCGGAGCCTGGACGAGTACGTCGCCGCCGGCCGCGCCGGCAAGGGGTTCTGGGGCGACATGCGCGCCTACTTCGTCAGCCTGCTCAAGGCGTACTACGGGGACGCGGCCACCGCCGGGAACGACTACTGCTACGACCACCTGCCCCGGCTGACCGGCTCCCACTCGACGTACGACACGGTCATGGCGCAGCTCGACGGCGTCTGCGAGGGCTACTTCCTGATGGGGGAGAACCCGGCCGTCGGATCGGCCAACACCCGGTTGCAGCGGCTCGGGATGGCGCGCCTGGACTGGCTCGTGGTGCGGGACTTCTCGCTCATCGAGTCCGCGACCTGGTGGCAGGACGGGCCCGAGATCGAGACCGGCGAACTGCGCACCGACGAGATCGGCACCGAGGTGTTCTTCTTCCCGGCCGCCGCCCACACCGAGAAGTCCGGGTCGTTCACCAACACCAACCGGTGGCTCCAGTGGCACCACGCCGCGGTCGAACCCGAGGGCGACGCCCGCAGCGACCTGTGGTTCATGTACCACCTCGGCCGCCGCGTCAAGGCGCGCCTGGCCTCCTCCACCGACCCGGCGGACCGCCCCGTCCAGGACCTGGCCTGGGACTACCCCGTCGAGGGAGCGTTGGACGAACCGGTGGCGGCCGCCGTCCTCGCGGAGATCAACGGCCGCGCCCCGGACGGCTCCCCGCTCTCCGCGTACACCGAGCTGAAGGACGACGGCTCCACCTCCTGCGGCTGCTGGATCTACTGCGGGGTGTACGCCGACGGCGTCAACCGGGCCGCGCTCCGCACCCCGCACACCGAACAGGACTGGGTGGCCGCGTCGTGGGCGTGGGCCTGGCCCGCCAACCGCCGCATCCTCTACAACCGGGCCTCGGCCGCGCCCGACGGCACGCCCTGGAGCGCCCGCAAGGCGTATGTGTGGTGGGACGCGGACGAGGGCCGCTGGACCGGCCACGACGTCCCGGACTTCATCGTGGACCGGCCGCCCGGACACGTCCCGCCCGACGACGCGACCGGCCCCGACGCGCTGCGCGGCGACGACCCGTTCATCATGCAGGCGGACGGCAAGGGCTGGCTGCACGCCCCCGCGGGACTGGAGGACGGGCCGCTGCCCACGCACTACGAGCCGCAGGACTCGCCGTTCACCAACGCCCTGTACCCCTCGCGCTCCCGCTCGCCCGTCCGCCGCCTCCTCCCGAGGGAGGGGAACCGCTACCACCCCAGCGGGGACGAGCCCGGCGCGGAGGTCTATCCGTACGTCGTCACCACCCACCGCCTGACCGAGCACTTCACCGCGGGCGGCATGAGCCGCTGGTCGCCGTACCTCGCCGAGCTGCAGCCCGAGTTCTTCTGCGAGGTCTCGCCCGCGCTCGCCGCCGAGCGCGGCCTGGAACACGGCGGCTGGGCCACGCTCGTCACCGCCCGGGGCGCCGTCGAGGCACGCGTCATGGTGACCCGGCGGATCACCCCGCTCACCGTTCACGGGCGCACTGTGCACCAGATCGGGCTGCCCTTCCACTGGGGACCCAACGGGATCGCCCCCGGCGACGCCGCCAACGAACTGGTGGCCATGGCCCTCGACCCCAACGCCCTGATCCAGGAGGACAAGGCGCTCACCGCCGACATCCGTCCGGGCCGCCGCCCCAGGGGCCCGGACCTCCCGGAACTGGTGGCGGAGCACCGCCGCCGGGCCGGCATCACGGCGCGCACCGGAACGGAGGACCCGACGTGAGGAAGAACCTGTTCAGCGGGCCCGAGCCCGATCCGGCGGGCGACGCCGGCCACCGCGACCCGCCCCCGCGCGTCGGCTTCTTCACGGACACGTCGGTCTGCATCGGGTGCAAGGCGTGCGAGGTCGCCTGCAAGGAGTGGAACGCGATCCCCGAGGACGGGCTCGCACTGACCGGCATGTCGTACGACAACACCGGCGGGCTCGGCGCCTCCACCTGGCGTCATGTCGCCTTCGTCGAACAGCCGGCGCCCGACAGGGGCGCCGGGCCGCCGCACGCCGACGCGCACCCCGGAGCCGGCCGGGAGACCGGACGGGCCGCCGCGCCCGCCGACGAGACCGCGCTCACCGGAACGGCAGCGGGCGCCGGGGCTGCCGGGACGCCGGACGACGGGTCCGGGACGACCCGCTGGCTGATGTCCTCCGACGTCTGCAAGCACTGCACCCATGCCGCCTGCCTGGACGTCTGCCCGACCGGGTCCCTGTTCCGGACGGAGTTCGGGACGGTCGTCGTCCAGGAGGACGTCTGCAACGGCTGCGGCTACTGCGTGCCCGCCTGCCCCTACGGGGTGATCGAGCAACGCCCCCAGGACGGCCGGGCGTTCAAATGCACCCTGTGCTACGACCGGCTGGGCGCCGGCCAGGAACCGGCCTGCGCGAAGGCGTGCCCGACCGAGTCCATCCAGTTCGGCCCGCTCGACGAACTGCGCGAACGGGCCGCGCTGCGGGTCGAACGGCTTCACGAGGCCGGGGTCCCCGAGGCCCGGCTCTACGGCCACGATCCGGACAACGGGGTCGGCGGCGACGGGGCGTTCTTCCTGCTGCTGGACGACCCCGAGGTCTACGGACTGCCCCCGGACCCCGTCGTCACCACCCGGGACCTGCCCGCCATGTGGCGGCACGCGGGCGCCGCGGCCCTGTCCCTGGCCGGCGGCCTGGCGCTGTCCTTCGCGCTCTGCGCCCCGGCCCGGCGGAAGGGGCGGCGATGACGACCGGAGCCCGGGGCGCGGGCGGCACCGGCCGGCGCGGCCGCCGGCAGCGGGGCGAGCGGACGGTGGTCCCGCGCGCCGAGTTCCGCTCGTACTACGGCCGCCCCGTGATCAAGGCGCCCTCCTGGTCCGCCCGGGACATCGCCGGCTACTTCTTCCTCGGCGGACTCGCCGGGGCCGGCTCGGTGCTCGCGGCCGGGGCGCACCTCACCGGCCGCGGCGCGACGGCCACCGCGATGAAGGCGTCCTCCCTCGCGGCCGTCACCCTCTCGGCCGCCGCGCTCGTCCACGACCTCGGCCGCCCCGCCCGGTTCCCCCACATGCTGCGGGTGTTCAAGCCGACCTCCCCGATGAGCGTCGGCTCCTGGCTGCTGTCCGGATACGGGCCGGCCGCGGGCGCCGCCGCTCTCTGCGCCGCCACCGGACGGCTGCCGAGGACCGGGGCCGCGGCCACCGGCGCCGCCGCGCTGCTGGGCCCCGCCGTCGCGACGTACACCGCCGTCCTCGCCGCCGACACGGCCGTGCCGGCCTGGCACGGCGCGCACCGCGAACTCCCGTACCTCTTCGGCGCCTCGGCCACCGCGGCGGCCGCCGGAATGGCCCTGGTCACCGGCCCCGCGCGGGAGAACACCCCGGCCCGGTGCGCGGCGGTGCTCGCCGCCGCGGGGGAGAGCCTGGCGAGCCGGGCGGCCGAACGGCGGCTCGGCACGGTCGCCGGGACCTGGCGCGAAGGCCGGGCCGGCGCACTGCTCCGGACCGCTCGGGTCCTCACGGCGGCCGGCGCGGCGGGCGCCGCGCTCCTCGCCGGCCGCGGCCGGCCGGCGGCCGCCGGCGCCGGACTCGCGCTGCTCGCGGGCTCGGCCTGCACACGCTTCGGGATCTTCGCGGCGGGCGTCGCCTCCGCGAAGGACCCCGCCCACACCGTCGTCCCCCAGCGAGGGGACCCACCCCACGGCACCGAGCGGAGGACATCACGGTGAACGGCATCGAGGAGAGCCGGACGGAGCCCAGCCCGCACGGCGAGGACGTCTCGGTCGTCATCAGCGGGTGCGACACCGCCGACGCGCGCATGGTCTTCGACGCGCTGCGGGCCGCCTTCACCACCGACCGGGCCTCCGTGGACGTGCCGGAGAGGCTCGCCGAGAAACGCCCCAGCGCCTGGACGGCGACCGTCGACGTCACCGAGGAGCGGGTGGTCTCGGGACCGGTCCCGCTGGGCGCGCCCGTCTCGATCGACGTGCAGGGCGGCTACTGGGCGGTCGAACGGCTCCGGCGGAGCCTGGCGCACGCCTTCGACGTGCGGGTCGTCGGCACGGCCTCCGGCGACCAGGAGGAAGAGGTGCGCCTCCGCCTGACCGGCCGGACGGGCCGGTAGACCGGGCGGCCGACGGCACGCCCGGCCGCGGTCCGGCCCCGCTACGGAGCAATGAGCCGGGAAACGGACCCCCGTCTGGTAGAAAGCGGGCAGAACCACCTCTGAAAGGCGCGAGCGAGTGGATCCCTCACACGGGCGGGACGACGGTGCGCGGCAGCCGGGCGCGACGGTGACGGCCGAGGACCGGTCCACCCTGACCCTGCACGTCAACGGGACCGGACGGACCCTGACCCTCGACCACCGCACCACGGTCCTGGACGCCCTGCGCGAACACCTCGGCCTCACCGGCGCGAAGAAGGGCTGCGACCACGGCCAGTGCGGCGCGTGCACCGTCCTCGTCGACGGGCGGCGCGCCAACAGCTGCCTGCTGCTGGCCGTGGCCCACGACGGCGCCCGGATCACCACCGTCGAGGGACTCGCCGACGGCGGCCGGCTCCACCCTCTCCAGGAGGCCTTCCTGGACCGGGACGCCCTCCAGTGCGGCTACTGCACGCCCGGCCAGATCTGCTCCGCGCTCGGCATGCTCGGCGAGGCGGCGGACGGCTTCCCCTCCCGCGTCACCCCCCGCGCCGCAGGCGGACACGGCGGCGCCCGGACGCCCGCCGGCCCGGCGGCCGGACCGGCACGGCTCGACGCCGACGAGATCCGCGAGCGGATGAGCGGCAACCTGTGCCGCTGCGGCGCCTACCCCCGCATCGTCGAGGCCGTCGAGGACGTGGCGCCGTGAAGCCCTTCGCCTACCTCCGCGCCCGGACCGCCGACGAGGCCGTCCGCGCGCACGCCGCCCGCCCCGGCGCCCAATACCTCGGCGGCGGCACCAACCTCGTCGACCTGATGAAGCTCGGCGTGGAGACCCCCGGCCTGCTGATCGACGTCAGCCGGCTGCCGCTGACCGAGGTCACCGTCGCCGACGACGGCGGGCTGCGCGTCGGCGCGGCCGTGCGCAACAGCGACCTCGCCGCCCACCCCGCCGTGCGCACCCGCTACCCCGCCCTGTCGCAGGCGCTGCTGTCCGGCGCCTCCGGGCAGCTCCGCAACACCGCCACGACCGGCGGCAACCTGCTCCAGCGCACCCGCTGCCCCTACTTCCAGGACGTCTCCAAGCCGTGCAACAAGCGGGAGCCCGGCACCGGCTGCCCCGCCCGCGAGGGCGCCCACCGCGATCTCGCCGTGCTCGGCCACTCCGAGCACTGCGTCGCCACCCACCCGTCCGACATGGCCGTCGCCCTGGCCGCCCTCGACGCCACCGTGGAACTCCTCGGACCGGACGGCGAACGCCGCGTGCCGGCCGCCGACCTCCACCGCCTGCCGGGCGACGCCCCGCACCGCGACACCCGGCTCGGGCCGGGCGAACTCGTCACCCATGTGACCCTGCCGCCCCGCCCGGACGGCGTGAACTCCCTCTACCGCAAGGCCGGCGACCGCGCCTCGTTCGCCTTCGCCCTCGCCTCCGTCGCCGCCGTGCTCGGCGTCCGCGACGGCCGGATCGAGCACGCCGCGCTGGCCTTCGGCGGACTCGCCCACCGGCCCTGGCGCGCGCACGCCGCGGAACAGGTGCTCCTGGGCGCGCCCGCCACCGAGGAGACCTTCGCCCGCGCCGCCGACGCCGAACTCGCCGCGGCCCGGCCCCTGCGCGACAACGCGTTCAAGGTGGGCCTCGCCCGCAGCCTGGCCGTCGACGTGCTGACCGAACTCGCCGCCGGCTGAACCGCCGCCGCCGCGGCGGCCACGCCCGCCCACCGAACCGCAGACGACCGACCCGCACCTGTGAGGACCCGTCATGAGCCAGCCCCCGTCGACCCTGGGCAGCCCCGTCGTCCGCCGCGAGGGCCGGGAGAAGGTCACCGGCGGCGCCCGCTACGCCGCCGAGCACACCCCGCCCGGCTGCCTGTACGGCTGGCCCGTCCCGGCCACGATCGCCCGCGGCCGCGTCGAGTCCGTGGACACCGGCGAGGCGCTGGCCCTGCCGGGCGTGCGCGCCGTCCTCACCCACCACGACGCGCCCCGGCTGAAGGATCCGGACGACCCGGTCCTCGCCGTCCTCCAGAACGACCGGGTCCCGCACCGCGGCTGGTACGTCGCGCTCGTGGTCGCCGACACGCTCGAACAGGCCCGCGCCGGGGCCGCGGCGCTCCGGATCGGCTACGAGACGGCCGCGCACGACGTCCTGCTCACCGAGGACCACCCCGGCCTGTACACCCCCGAGACCGTCAACGGCGGCTACCCCGCCGTACGGGAACGCGGCGACGCCGAACGCGCCTTCGCCACGGCGCCCGTCCAGATCGACGCCGTCTACACCGTGGGCCCCCTGCACAACCACCCCATGGAGCCGCACGCCACCACCGCGTGGTGGACCGACGACGGGCGTCTGGTCCTCCACGACTCCAGCCAGGGCTCCACCACGGTCCGCGACAGCCTCGCCGCCGCCCTCGGACTCCGCCCCGAGCAGATCACCGCGGTCTCCGAACACGTCGGCGGCGGCTTCGGCTCCAAGGGCACCCCGCGCCCGCAGACCGTGCTGGCGGCCATGGCCGCCAGCCGCACCGGACGCCCCGTCAAAGTGGTCGTGCCGCGCCGTCAGATGGCCGCCGTCGTCGGCCACCGCGCGCCCACCGTGCAGCGGATCCGGCTCGGCGCCGAGGACGACGGCACCCTCGCCTCGGTCATCCACGAGGTCGTCACCCACACCTCCACGCTCAAGGAGTTCGTGGAGCAGGCGGCCGTGCCGGCCCGGGTGCTGTACGGCTCCGCGCACAGCCGCACCGCCCACCGGGTGACCGCCCTCGACGTGCCGAGCCCGTCCTGGATGCGCGCGCCGGGCGAGGCCCCGGGCATGTACGCGCTGGAGTCCGCCATGGACGAACTCGCCTCCGCCCTCGGCATGGACCCGGTCGAACTGCGGCTGCGCAACGACCCCGCGCACGAGCCGGACTCCGGCCGCCCCTTCAGCAGCCGCGGCCTCGCCGCCTGCCTGGAACGGGGCGCCGCGCGCTTCGGCTGGCACGAGCGCGACCCGAGCCCCGCCGCCCGGGAGGAGGGGCCGCTGCTGATCGGCAGCGGCGTCGCCTCCGCCACCTATCCCGTGTACATCACATCCTCCAGCGCCTCGGCGCACGCGGCGCCCGACGGCTCGTACCACGTCCGGGTGAACGCCACCGACATCGGCACCGGCGCCCGCACCGTGCTCGCGCAGATCGCGGCCGACGCGCTGGGCGTCCCGGAAGCGGAGGTGCGGATCGACATCGGCAGCAGCGCACTGCCCGACGCCCCGCTGGCCGGGGGCTCCATGGGCACGGCGTCCTGGGGCTGGGCCGTGCACAAGGCGTGCACCGCCCTCCGCCGGCAGCTGCGGGAACACACCGGCCCGCCGCCCCCGGAAGGGCTCACGGTCCACGCCGACACCGGGCCGGAGACCGCCGCGGAATCCCCCTACGCGCGGCACGCGTTCGGCGCCCACTTCGCGGAGGTCGCCGTCGACACCCGCACCGGGGAGACCCGGGTGCGCCGGATGCTCGGCGTCTTCGCCGCCGGACGCGTCCTCAACCCCCGTACCGCGCGCTCCCAGTTCATCGGCGGGATGACGATGGGCATCGGCATGGCGCTGACCGAGTCGAGCTCCCTGGACCCCGCCTTCGGAGACTTCACCGGGAACGACCTCGCCTCCTACCACGTGCCGGTCAGCGCCGACGTGCCGCGGATCGAGGCGCACTGGATCGACGAGGACGACCCGCACCTCAACCCGATGGGCAGCAAGGGCATCGGCGAGATCGGCATCGTCGGGGCCGCGGCGGCCGTCGGCAACGCCGTCCGGCACGCCACCGGCGTCCGGTTGCGCAGCCTGCCGATCACCCCGGACACGCTGTTGCCGTACCTGCTCTGACCGGGACGGGTCCCGGCGCCCGGCCGGCCACCGCCCTCCGTGTTGCGGAGGCCGCTCGAACGGGTCACGCTGTGGAGTGACCCAGAAGTGACATCCGCTCACTCTTCGTGTTCGGGGGGTCATTGGTTCGATGAGGCGAAGTCAGTGGGCCCCCGATGCGAGGAGCCTCGACGATGACCGTTCAGCTCGACCGGCACTACCAGGTCGCATTCCAGGTTTCGGCGGAGCGCGTCTCCCAGGTGCGGCGCATCGTCGCCGCCCATCTCCGCCACTGGAGTCTCGAACTCCATGTCAGGCCGGTGTGCCGGGGGGTGGAGGAACTGCTGACCAACGTCCACCGGCACGTCGGCGACCACCACCCCTGCGTCGTCGAACTCCGCTGGTCCGGGCGGCATCTCACGGTCTCCGTCGCCGACGGGAGCGCCGAGATGCCGCGGCTGCTCGACAGCGGCGGCGGACTCAGCCGGGTCATGGCGCTGAGCGACAGCTGGGGCACCTGCCGCACCGCCGAGGGCAAGGTCGTCTGGTTCACCCGGTACGCCAAGGAGCCGCGCGCCGTCGAGACGGCGCCGCCGTCGCCGCTGCCCGGCGGGCGCGAGTTCCGCCACCCGCCCGTCACGGTCCCGGACGCGCTCCCCGGCGCCGCGACGGCGGCCGACACCGCCCCCGTCCTGGTCTGAGCCGACGGTCCCGCTCCGGGCGGGCCGCGTGGGCGCCGGTCCGGCGCCCCGGGCGCGTCCTCGCGGCGCGGACGGCACGCCCGCCGCCGCGGACCCGGCCCGCGAAGGTCCGGCGCCCCGGCCCGGCGGGGCTCCGCGTTGCGGGACGGCGCGGGGCACGGCACGGTCGTAGTACCGAGGCAAGGAGAACACACCCATGCCCATCGCGACGGTCAACCCCGCGAACGGCGAGACGCTCAGGACGTTCGAACCCCTGGGGCCGGAGGAGATCGAGCGGAAGCTCGCCACCGCCCACGCCGCGTTCGGCCACTGGCGCACCAGCGACTTCGAACAGCGTTCCCAGCTGCTGGACATGGCCGCCGACCTCCTGGACCGGGACCGGGAGGACATCGCGCGCACCATGACCACCGAGATGGGCAAGCCCGTCGCGGCGGCCCGCGCGGAGGCCGCGAAGTGCGCCAAGGCGATGCGCTGGTACGCGCTGCGCGCCGAGGAACTCCTCGCCGACGAGCATCCCGCGCCGTCCGACGTGGCGGACTCCGGCGCCGCCCGGGCCTTCGTCCGCTACCGGCCGCTGGGCCCGGTCCTCGCCGTGATGCCGTGGAACTTCCCCCTCTGGCAGGTCGTGCGGTTCGCCGCCCCCGCGCTGATGGCCGGGAACGTCGGCCTGCTCAAGCACGCGTCCAACGTGCCGCAGACCGCCCTGTACCTGGAGGACCTGTTCTGCCGGGCCGGGTTCCCGGTGGGATGCTTCCAGACGCTGCTCGTGGGCTCCGGCGCGGTCGAGTCGATCCTGCGCGACCCCCGGGTGGCCGCCGCGACGCTCACCGGCAGCGAGCCGGCCGGGCGCTCGGTCGCGTCCATCGCCGGGGACGAGGTGAAGCGCACCGTCCTGGAACTGGGCGGCAGCGACCCGTTCCTCGTCCTGCCGTCGGCGGACGTGGCCGCGGCGGCGCGCACCGCCGTGACCGCCCGGGTGCAGAACAACGGCCAGTCCTGCATCGCGGCCAAGCGGTTCATCGTGCACGGCGAGGTCCACGATGAGTTCGCCGAACGGTTCACCGAAGGCATGCGCGGGCTGACCGTCGGCGATCCGATGCGGGACTCCACCGACGTCGGCCCCCTCTCCAGCGAGCGGGGCCGCGCCGACCTGGAGGAGCTGGTGGACGACGCGGTGCGCCGCGGCGCCCGCGTGCTGTGCGGCGGCGGCCGGCCCGAGGGCCTGGGACCCGAGCTGGAGAACGGCTGGTTCTACGCCCCCACCGTCCTCGCCGGCATCACCCCCGAGATGCGCGTCCACCGGGAGGAGACCTTCGGCCCCGTCGCCACCCTCTACCGCGTGGACTCGCTGGACGAGGCCGTGGCGCTCGCCAACGACAGCCCGTTCGGCCTCAGCTCCAACGTGTGGACCCGCGACGTCCACGAGGCCCACCGCTGCGTGCGGGACCTGGAGGCGGGCGGCGTCTTCTTCAACGGCATGACGGCCTCCCATCCCGCGCTGCCGTTCGGCGGCATGAAGCGCTCCGGCTACGGACGTGAGCTCGCCGGCCACGGCATCCGCGAATTCTGCAACGCGACCACGGTCTGGTACGGCCCCTAGTACTGCAACGGTGCTTGCCCGCCGGCGCGTGCGCCGGGACGCCCGTTCCGCCGCGGACCGCCGTCCGCGCCCCTGAGCGCCGGGCCCGCCCCGGGCGCCGTCCGCCCCCACCCGACTGCCGTACCGCCCGCCGTCCAGTTCGCCGCCGTCCCGCCCAGCGCCGTCCCGCCCACCGCCGTCCCGCCCAGTGCCGTCCCGCAGGAGAGAGCCATGAACAACGCCGCCCACCCGGCAGCGCCGCCCGGACCCTCCGACGAGGAGATCGCCGCACTCGACGCGCACTGGCGGGCCGCCAACTACCTCACGGTCGGCCAGATCTACCTCATGGCCAACCCGCTCCTGACCGAGCCGCTCGCCCCCGAGCACATCAAACCGCGCCTGCTCGGCCACTGGGGCACCTCGCCCGGCCTCAACCTGGTCCACACCCACCTCAACCGGGTCATCAAGTCCCGCGACGTCCAGGCGCTGTGCGTCTGGGGCCCCGGCCACGGCGGTCCCGCCGTGCTCGCCAACTCCTGGCTGGAGGGCAGCTACTCGGAGACGTACCCGGACGTCGGCCGGGACGCCGACGGAATGCGGCTGCTGTTCCGGCAGTTCTCCTTCCCCGGCGGGGTGCCCAGCCACGTGGCCCCCGAGACCCCCGGCTCCATCCACGAGGGCGGCGAGCTCGGCTACGCCCTCACCCACGCCTACGGCGCCGCCCTCGACCATCCGGACCTGCTCGTCGCCTGCGTCATCGGGGACGGCGAGGCCGAGACCGGCCCGCTCGCCGCGTCCTGGCACTCCAACAAGTTCCTCGACCCCGTGCACGACGGGGCCGTCCTCCCGGTCCTCCACCTCAACGGCTACAAGATCGCCAACCCGACGGTCCTCGCCCGTCTCCCCGAGACCGAGCTCGACGCCCTGCTGCGCGGATACGGGCACGACCCGCTCTACGTCGGCGGCGACGACCCGCTCACCGTGCACCGGGCGATGGCCGCCGCGATGGACCGGGCCGTCGACCGGGTCCGGGAGATCCAGACCGCGGCCCGCACCGCGGGCGTCGCCGAACGCCCGCACTGGCCGATGATCGTGCTGCGCACCCCCAAGGGCTGGACCGGCCCGGCCGAGGTCGACGGCGTGCCCGTCGAAGGGACCTGGCGCGCCCACCAGGTGCCGCTGCCCGGGGTCCGGGACGACCCCGGCCACCTGCGGCAGCTGGAGGCATGGATGCGCTCGTACCGGCCCGAGGAGCTCTTCGACGCGTCGGGCCGCCCCACCGCCCGGGTGCTGGACTGCGTGCCCCGCGGCGCCGCCCGGCTCGGGGCGACCCCGTACGCCAACGGCGGTCTGCTGCTGCGGGACCTGCCCATTCCGCCGCTGGAGGAGCACGCCGTCGCCGTCGACAAGCCCGGGACCGTGCTGCACGAACCGACCCGGGTGCTGGGCGGCCTCCTGGCGTCCGTCATGGCCGCGACCGCCGAACGCCGCGACTTCCGGCTGATGGGGCCCGACGAGACGGCCTCGAACCGGCTCGAAGCCGTCTACGGGGCCACCGCCAAGGCCTGGCAGGAGCGGATCCTGCCGACCGACGAACACCTCGCGCACGACGGCCGCGTCATGGAGGTGCTCTCGGAACACCTCTGCCAGGGCTGGCTGGAGGGATACCTCCTCACCGGACGGCACGGACTGTTCTCCTGCTACGAGGCGTTCGCCCACATCGTCGACTCGATGGTCAGCCAGCACGTCAAATGGCTCAGGACCGCCCGCAGGCTGCCCTGGCGCCGCCCCGTCGCCTCCCTCAACTACCTGCTGACCTCGCACGTCTGGCGCCAGGACCACAACGGCTTCTCCCACCAGGACCCCGGCTTCGTCGACCACGTCCTCAACAAGAGCCCCGAAGTCGTCCGCGTCTACCTGCCGCCGGACGCCAACACCCTGCTCTCCGTCGCCGACCACGCCCTGCGCAGCCGCGACTACGTCAATGTGATCGTCGCGGGCAAGCAGCCGAGCTTCGACTGGCTCACCCTGGACGAGGCCCGGGTGCACTGCGCCCGGGGAGCCGGGATCTGGGACTGGGCGGGCACCGAGGACGGCACCCGCCCGCCGGACGTCGTGCTGGCCTGCGCAGGCGACGTGCCCACGCTGGAGACGCTGGCCGCCGCCGACCTCCTCCGCCGGCGTCTGCCGGACCTGGCCGTGCGGGTGGTCAACGTGGTCGACATGACCCGGCTGCTGCCCCGCGAGGCGCATCCGCACGGAATGCCGGACCCGGAGTACGACGCGGTGTTCACCACGGACACCCCGGTCATCTTCGCCTACCACGGCTATCCGTGGCTCGTCCACCGGCTGGCCTACCGGCGGACCGGGCACCCCCATCTGCACGTGCGGGGCTACAAGGAGGAGGGCACCACCACCACGCCGTTCGACATGGCGGTCCGCAACGACCTGGACCGCTTCCGGCTGGTGATGGACGTGATCGACCGGGTGCCCGGACTCGGCGTCCGGGCCGTCGCGGTGCGCCAGGCGATGGCGGACGCGCGTACCCGCCACCACGCCTGGGTGCGCGAGCACGGAACGGACCTGCCCGAGGTGGCCGACTGGACCTGGGGCGGCTGACCCCGGCGCGCCGTACGGCCCCCGGTGACGACGCACCGGGGGCCGTACGACGGTGACGGAGGCGAGGGGCGGGCGAGCCGGGCGGGTGACGCGGACCCGGCGGCCGGGCGCGACTCAGCGGCCGAGTGCCCGGGCCAGCTCGTCCTTGGTCATCTGCGAACGCCCGTGGACGTTCTTCTTCTTCGCCTCTTCGTAGAGCTGGTCGCGCGTGGGCCCCGCCGCCCCGCTGCGGGAGCGCAGTCCGCCCCGCCGCGACGAGGAGATGTCCTCCAGGGAGGTGCGGCTCGCGGTCTTCGACTCGCCCGCGCGGGCACGCGCCTTGTTGACCGTACGGGCCGCGATCTCCTCCGCCCGGTCCTCGCCGACGCCGCGCTCCTGGGCGCTCTCCTTGATGTGCTCGTACTGCCGTTCCCGTCTGGCGTTCGATCCGCGTGGCATGGTGCGTCTCTCCTCTCCGCGGGGGACCAGCTCCCCGGGGCTTCTCGCGCCCTGCGGGGTCCTCTCCAGTGTCCCAGCGGTCCCGTGGGCCCGCACGCCTGACGGGGGCCGTGCGGCTGACGGGGCGCGGCCGCCGACGGGGCGCCCGGTGCGGGCGGACGCCGGCGGCCGCGGATCCGGCGGCCGCGTCCTACCAGATGGAGTCGACCCACTCGGGGTGGTCGATGAACGGGTTCCGGTTGTGCTGGTACTGGTCGTATATGACGTCGTTGCGCCGCTTCTCGAAGGCGTCCGGCGGGTCCTGCTCGGCCCACGCCTTCAGGACGGACAGACGGCCGATGTTCGGCGCCGAGCCGTTGGAAACCCGCTCGTTGGGTTCGAGGTCGGGGAAGCCGTCGCCGCCCTCGTAGCGCACCGCCATGTAGAGGATCATGCGGGCCACGTCGCCCTTGGCGGCGTCGCGCGGCTCGAAGGAGTCGCTGTCCGTGTAGCTGCCCGGAGCCCCGCTGACCGGGCTGCCGCCGTTGTCGAAGTCCTTGTTGCCACGGATGGAGTTGACCTGGACGTCCTCGGCCCGCAGGTGGTGGACGTCGGTGCCGGGGCCGGTGGCGGTGCCGAAGTCGCCGTGCGACTTGGCCCAGACGTGCTCGCGGTTCCACTGGCCCACCGAGCCGCCGTTGTTGTTCTTGGGCACCGAGCGGCCCGAGTAGACGAGAAGCACGTTGGAGGAGTTGGCGGGATCCTGGTCCGTGTTCTTGAGCGCGTCCCAGACCTGGCTGTAGGAGATCTTGGACTGCTTGCTGATGATCGTGTGCAGGGCGCTCTTGAGAGTGGGGCCTGACTTGCCGATCGCGTCCCGGTAGTACGTGTCGTCGAGGGTCTGGAGGGTGGTCGCGGCGGGGGCGGTCCGGGCGGTGGCGGCCGGCGCGGCGGCCGCGGTGCCGGCGAGCACCGCGAACGCGGCGAACGCCGCCAGCAGCGGACGCCGGCGGCGAAGCGGAAGACGGGGCATGTGGGGGCTGGTCCTCTCCGGGCATACGAGCGCCGCGGCACCGGCCATGGGGTGGGGATCGGCGCCGCGACGGTCGTGCGGTGGGTGGTCAGCGGGAGCCTTCCACACGCACCGTGACCCGGGTGTGAACGCTGTGTACCTATCATGTGCAGGTCAAGTGAGTGATCGTCCGCGGGCCGTTCCCGCCGCCCGGGCGGGCGTCGCGGCATCGGATGCGGGGGGCCGGGCGCGGCGTGAGAATGACGGAAAGGACGAGGAGGCGGCATGAGCGACGAGCCCGAATCCACATCCGCGACGCGGGGCCCGACCCCCGACACCCTCTTGCACACGGGAGGCAGCGACGATCCGTCCGCAGAGGACCTGGTGCTCGCCTCAGGGCGGGACCTGACCCCGGAGAACCTCCGGTGGGCCGAGCGAAGGCTCGCCGAGGAGGGCCGCTCGGCGATCGACAAGGCCCTGCCGTAGCGAAGGCGGCCGTACCGGGGGTGGCGGGTCCCGGAGAAGCCGCGGGCGCCCTCGGAGAACAGGACCCGGCGGCCGGTCGCGGGGAGCGTGCGGACGCCCCCCCGCGGCTCGGCTAGCCTGGGTGCACGATGAACCGTTTGACGACGTCAGGGGCCGCGTACGAGCTGGCCCGCTTCCCCGAGCACCCGCGCGACCCGTTCCGCGCCTGGGACGCCGCCGACGAATACCTGCTGCGGCGGCTGGCGGGGGAGGACGGGGCGGAACCGGCCGATCTTTCGGGCGACGTGGTCGTGGTGGGCGACCGCTGGGGCGCCCTGTCCACCGCCCTCGCCGGACGCGGGGCCGGCCGTGTCACCCAGATCACCGACTCCTGCCTGGCGCAGCGGGCCACCCGGGCCAACCTGGAGCGCAACGGCCTCGGCGCGGACGCCGTGCGCCTGCTGTCGACCAGGGACGCGCCGCCCGACCGCGTCGACGTCCTGCTGGTGCGTGTCCCGAAGAGCCTCGCGCTCCTGGAGGACCAGCTGCACCGGCTCGCCCCGGCCGTGCACGCCGGCACCGTCGTCATCGGCGCCGGCATGGTCAAGGAGATCCACACCTCCACCCTCGGGCTCTTCGAGCGGATCCTCGGCCCGACCCGCACCTCCCTGGCGGTCCGCAAGGCCCGGCTCGTCCTGTGCGCCCCCGACCCGGCGAGAGCCCGTACGCCCAGCCCCTGGCCGTACCGGTACGAGCTGCCCCAGGGCATCGGCCCGGTCTCCGGGCGGACGGTCACCAACCACGCCGGGGTCTTCTGCGCCGACCGCCTCGACATCGGCACCCGCTTCTTCCTCGGCCACCTCCCGGCGCGCAGCGGACCCGACCGGGTCGTCGACCTCGGCTGCGGCAACGGCGTCGTCGGGCTGTCCGCCGCGCTCGCCAACCCCGAGGCGACGGTCACGTTCATCGACGAGTCCTACCAGGCGGTCGCCTCCGCCGAGGAGACCTTCCGGGCCAACGCCGGGCCGGGAGCCGAAGCCGCCTTCGTGGTCGGCGACGGGCTGTCGGACATGCCGCCCGGCAGTGTGGACCTGGTGCTCAACAACCCGCCGTTCCACTCCCACCAGGCCACCACCGACGCCACGGCCCGCGCCATGTTCCGGGGCGCCCGCGCCGCGCTGCGGCCCGGCGGGGAGCTGTGGGTGGTCGGCAACCGGCACCTCGGCCACCACATCCGGCTGCGCCGCCTCTTCGGCGACTGCGACACCGTCGCGGGCAACCCGAAGTTCGTCGTCCTGCGCGCCGTCAAGCGCTGACCGCCGACGGAGACCGTCGCGGCCCTTCCGGATTCCTGCAACGCGTTCTACTCTGTGCGCCGCCGCACACGAGCGACGCGACCGCGAGACTCCCGGAGGGGCCGTGCACCTCGAATACACGCCTGAACAGCAGCAGTTACGCGCGGAACTGCGCGCCTACTTCGCCACGCTGGTCCCGGGCGACGCCTCCGTCCGGTACGCCGACACCGCCGCGCAGAAGATGTTCTATCGCGAGACGATCCGACGGCTGGGCGCCGACGGCTGGCTCGGCGTCGGCTGGCCCCGGGAGTACGGAGGCCGCGGCCTGACCCCGGTCGAACAGTTCGTCTTCTTCGACGAGGCGGCCCAGGCGGGCGTGCCGCTGCCGCTGATGGCCCTCAACACCGTCGGCCCGACGCTCATGCGGTTCGGCACCGACGAGCAGAAGACGTACTTCCTGCCGAAGATCCTCGCCGGGGAGATCGACTTCGCCATCGGCTACAGCGAACCCGACGCGGGCACCGACCTCGCCGCGCTCAGGACCCGGGCCGTCCGCGACGGCGACGCCTATGTCGTCAACGGGCAGAAGATCTGGACCACCAACGGCGACACCGCGGACTGGGTGTGGCTCGCCGTCCGCACCGACCCGGACGCGCCCCCGCACAAGGGCATCACCATGCTGCTGGTCCCGACCTCGGCCCCCGGCTACTCCTGCACCGTGATCAACACCCTCGCCTCCCACGACACCACCGCCGGCTACTACGAGGACGTCCGCGTCCCCGTCTCCCACCGCGTCGGCGAGGAGAACCAGGGCTGGCGCCTGATCACCAATCAGCTCAACCACGAGCGCGTCACCCTCGCCGCCCACGGCACCATGGCGATCCGCGCCCTCCACGACGTCCAGCGCTGGGCCTCGGAGACGCGGCTCGCCGACGGCCGCCGCGTCATCGACCTCGGCTGGGTCCGCGGCCTGCTCGCCCGCACCCACACCAGGCTCGACGCCATGAAACTGCTCAACTGGCGGATGGTGTCCGCCCTCCAGGACGGGACCCTCACCCCGCAGGACGCCTCCGCCGTCAAGGTCTACGGCTCCGAGGCCCGCCGCGACGCCTACGCCTGGCTGATGGAGGCCGTGGGCTCGGCGGCCCCCCTCAAGGAGGGCTCCGCGGGCGCGGTGCTGCACGGCGAACTCGAACGCGGCTACCGGTCCGCCGTCGTCTTCACCTTCGGCGGCGGCAACAACGAGATCCAGCGCGAGATCATCTCCTGGATCGGCCTGGGGATGCCCCGCGTACGACGGTGAACGCGCGGGCGCGGGGACGCGGCGGGGGTCGCCTCATCCGACGGTGAAGGGGCGCATCATCTCGTTGTCCTCGTGTTCCAGCATGTGACAGTGCCAGACGTACCGGCCCGGCCGGTCGAACGTCGCCTTCAGCCTCGTCACGCCCCCGGGGTAGACGACCGCCGTGTCCTTGAACCCGTGCTCCCACGGTTCGGGCGGTCGCGCGGGGTGGCCGTTCCGCCGCCGGTCGACGATCTGGAACTGGACCTCGTGGACATGGATCGGGTGGGCGTCCGCCGTGAAGTTGTGCATCTCCCAGATCTCGGTCGCGCCCAGGGCCGGATTCTCCGTGACGGGGTCGTCCCAGTGCATCGGCACCGCGGCGCCGTGCCGGTCCACGGTGCCGAGCAGCATCTGGCGCGAGGCCACGTGCGGGAGGGAGGCGGACGCCTGCTCGGTGAGGGCGAGCCGCCGGACGCGGCCGGCCGCGCCCAGCGGCGCGAACGACGGCAGCGACAGCCGGGAGGGCGGCACGGTCGTGTCCGGCGCCGTGAGCGCCCCGACCGCGAACTTCATGACCTGCCCGGTGGTGGCCGGGTCGGCGGGGGAGAAGTCCGTCCCGGCCTTCCCGCCCCGGAACGCCTTGTCGGGCCCCTCGTTGATGAGATACAGCTCGGTCCCGGCCGGGAGCGAGGCGAAGTCGACGATCACGTCCGCTCGTTCGGCGGGGGCGATGAGCAACTGCTCCAGCTGGACCGGCGAGGGGAGGAAGCCGCCCTCGCTGCCGATCTGCCAGAAGGGGAGAGCGGCTTGCGCGGGCCGGTGGGCGAGCGGACGGGCGACGATCTTCAGGATCAGGTACCGCGCATTGCATCCGTTGAGGAACCGGAAGCGGTAGCGGCGCGGCTCGACGCGGAGGAACGGCCAGGTCCTCCCGTTGGTCACCATGGCGCCGCCGAAGAACTCGGGTCCCCAGATCGGGGACATGTCGCTGCCCGGGACGTAGGGGCCCTCGAACCCGTCGTAGGCGGCGCGCCCCGCCGGGTAGTGGAGGCTGCCGTCGACGTGGAACGAGCGGTCCTGGACGACGACGGGTATCTCGTAGTACCTCCGGCCGGGCGGATCGCCGGGCCGGGGCGCGGGGCCGGGCAGCACCCCCTCGGGGAGGTCCGCGCCGCCGCCCCGCAGCAGATAGAACCCGGCCAGTCCGGCGTAGACGTTCAGGCGCGTGACGCCCAGGGCGTGGTCGTGGAACCAGAAGGTCGAGGCCCGTTCCCCGTTGGCGTACTGGAACACGGCGTCCCCCCGGTTCCAGACCTCGCCGAAACGGGCTTCGGACATGCCCTTGAACTCCTCGTAGAAGGAGCCGGTCCGGGCGAATCCCGCGGGAAGGTCGACGGCGTCGGGCAGATACCACGCCTCGGTGTGGCCGTCGCTCTCCTCCGTGCTCCGCCCGCCGTGCAGATGGGTCACGATCGGCACCGGGCCCGTGTACGGACCGGGGGTCGAGCGGAACGAGGGACGCGAGTCCCGGCCCCGGACCCCGCCCGGAGGGTTCGCCCAGTGCAGGGTGGGGTCGACCGGCAGCAGATGCGGCAGGTACTTGCCCCGTTCGTCCCGCAACTGGTTCTTCCACCGCACCCGTACCGGCGTTCCGGACCGGGCCTCGATGGTGAACGCGGGGGAGTGGAAGGTGCCCGGATGACGGGTGGAGCCGTAGCCCCACACAGTGGTCGCGGGCAGGCCGGGCGGCAGCACCTGCTGCCAGAACTGCCGGACGCCGATGGTGTAGTGGTCGACCGCGGCCCCGGCCGCGCCGTGATCCGGCGGCATGGCCGGCGGGACGACGAGAGGCGCCACGTACTTGTCGACCTTTCGCGGATCGAGAACGCTCCTCCCGGTCGACGCCCACAACCGGGAAGCGGCGGCGCCGACCGGGAGGAGCGCGGCCGCTCCACCGACCGCTGCCTGAACGACACGACGTCTCGTCACCATGCGCATCTCCGGTGCTCGTCGGACGGGGTACGGCGCCGGCGCCCTGTCGGCCCGGCTCGGTGGTCTCCCCGGCCCACCGCGTACCGTGCGCCATCAGCCTGCCCCGGATGGGGCGACTCCGCGTCGCTGGACTGCTCCGGTGGCGTGGTCTGCCGCGGTCGTACCGCCGTGTGCCCGACGCCCCGGGTCCCGGTTCAGCGCCGCGCGTGCGGGGCGCCGCCGCCCGCGTGGGAGGCGTGCGTCTCCAGGACGTGGATGCGGCGTCCGGTGACGCGCTCGGGGGTGATCGTCAGCCATACGTTCCGCGGGCCGCCGGCCCACGGCGTGGTGCGGGCCAGGGCGTCCAGCCTCCGCACTGCCTCGGGGTCGTCGACGGCCGTCGCCGTGCCGACGACGAGCACGCTCCATCCCTGACTCAGGGCCTCGTCGATGTGATCCACCTCGAAGGCGACCGACCGGCCGGCGGCGGCGGTGGGGACCGAGTCATGGGCGCTCCGGTAGGCGATCCGGTCGCCGTCCACGAGGTAGTTGACCGGAAGGATGGAGGGCCCCTCGTCCGTGGTCACACCGATCCGGCCCACCCCGTGCGACGACAGCAGCCGGTGACACTCCCGGGGGTCGAGTTCGAGCAGCCGCGTGTGATAGCCGGCGCGGCCCAGACCGGGCGGCAGCTCCGCGGTGCACCCGGTCAGCTCGGCCACCGTGGTCTCCAGCGCCTCGGCCAGCCGCAGCAGGAACCCGATGCCGGGCGTCGACTGCTGCTCCTCGACGTACTGGAGGTAACCCGGCGCCGAGCCGGCCCGTTCGGCCACCTCCTCGCGGCTCAGTCCGAGCTCTTCCCGGCGCAGCGCCGCCCGGCGGCCCAGCTCGCCCGCCGGAGCCCGGCCCGGCCTGCCGTCCGGCGAATGACTCACTCCACGCATCATGGCGCACACGTCCTTAGGTGGGATCCGTCATGGGGGATCCGCCCGCTCCTCAGGGGCTCCGGTTCCGTTTCCTCGCCGGCTTCCGGTCCGCCGGTGGGCCCGCCGTCGCGGCCGCCCCCTTCCCGGGCTCAGCCGTCGCCAGGTCGTCCCTGGTTCCAGGGTGTGCCACCGGGACGTGCGGCGCACGGGCCCGCCGGGCCCCTCCCCGCGTTCACCTCGTCCCGCGCCGCCGGCCCGGGCCGCCGGAGGCCCGGGCGCGTACGGGAAACGCCGTGCCCCGGGCTCAGACGGAGGGGGTTCCTCCGAGCCGGCAGTCCACGTCGACCACACCCTCCACCGACTGGGCCAGGCGCGCCGCGACGGGGATCAGGGAGGTGTCGTGGATGCGCCCGGAGAGGGTGACCACACCCTGGGCGACGTCGACCGTCACCGAGCCGCGCGCGGCCGGGAACAGCCGGTCGACGACCTCGCGGCGCACCTCGTCGGCGAGGTCGTCGTCGGACCGCAGGAAGACCCTGAGGAGATCGGCGCGGCTGACGATGCCCTCCAGCCGGCCGCCGTCGTCCACCACCGGGAGGCGTTTCACACACCGCTCGGCCATGAGACGGGCGGCCTGAGCGAGCGGCACGTCGGCCCGCACCGTCACCGCCGGGCTCGTCATCAGGTCCCCGGCCCGGACCGAGCCCGCCCGGGCGGTGTCGCCCAGACGCTCCATCTGCTCGATCAGACCGATCCGGCGTCCGTGGAACTCCTCCTTCAGCAGCAGATCGGCCTCGGAGACGACGCCGAGGAGGCGGTTCGTGCCGTCGACCACCGGCAGCGCGGTGACCTTCGACCGCTCCATCGCCGTGACGATCGTCTTGAATTCCGTGTCGGGGGCGGCGGTGACGACGGTCTTGGTCATCACGTCCTGGACGGTGTACCGGACGGAGGTCATGTCACTTCCTCGGTGCGTGTGCGCGACCGGCGGACCGGTCGGGGCGAGGCCGGCGCCGCGGGCCGCGCGGGCCGCGGCGCCGGCCATGGGGACATCGTGCTCACCCTCGCACCCCCGTGCCACCGGTACCAGGGGCCGACCGGACCCGGTCGGGGGCCGGTCCGCCCGGGCGCGTCGGGTGCGGGGCCACGGCGCGCGCCCGTCCCGCCCGGGCCCGAGAATGAAGAAGCCGGACGAAGCACGGCGCCCGGCGGGCCCCGCGAAGGCGGCCGGAGGCCGTGCGGAAACCCCTCGGCGTTCTCCGGGGCGTCCGGCGCGCACACGCCCCGCACACCCCGCAGACGCCGGCGGGGCGGCGCGGACGACCACCCGACCGGCCCCCGCCCGGCGAGCGGCTCCCGCGGGCCCGCGACGCCCGGGGCCGGCACACCGAACACCCCACCGACCGGCGCGCCCCGGCGGCGCCACCCGGCGAGGAGAAACCATGGAAGGCACCACAGGCCGTCCCGTACTGGGCTCCGTCGTGGTCGGCGTCGACGGCTCCGCACCGGCCCGCCGGGCGGTGCTGTGGGCGGCCGACGAGGCGGTCCGCCGTGACACCCTGCTGCACATCGTGTACGCGGCGGACACGGACGGGCGCAGTCTCTACCTCCCGGCGGACGGCATCGAGCGGGTGCGCCTCGCGGGGCGCGAACTGCTGCGGGAGACCGTCGCCCTGGTCGCGGAGCGCTTCCCCGGTCTGCGCGTCACCACGGAACTCGGCCGCGGCGCCCCCGTGCCCAGCCTCCAGCGGACCGCCGGGCTGCGCGGCACCGTCGTGGTCGGCAGCCGGGGCCTGGGCGGGTTCGCCTACCTCATGCTCGGATCCGTCGGGCTGAGGACCGCCGCGGGCGCCACGACCCCCGTCGTGGTGGTCAGGGGCGCGGACGACGCGCCGGCCACCGGAACCGTGCTGGCGGCGGTCCGCGACGAGCACGACGCCGCCTGCGTCCGGTACGCGGCGTGCGAGGCGGAGATCCGCGGGGCGTCGCTGCGGCTGCTGCACGTGTGGAACGTCTTCGGAGCCGCCGGGACCGCCGCGCCGATGCTCGACACGGTCGACACCGTCGTGGCCGAGCGCGTCCGGCGTCTGAACGCTCTCACGGACCGGATCCGCGACGAGTTCCCGGCGCTGGACGTCCGGACGGACACGGAGAAGAGCCTGAACGCGGCCGGGGTCCTGGTGGAGGCGTCACGCCACGCCGATCTGCTGGTGATGGGCGGACGGCGGTCACCCGGCTACATCGGCCCCACCCTCGGCCGGGTCACCCACAGCCTCGTGCACCACGCGCACTGCCCGGTGCAGCTCATTCCCCGGCGGCCCGCCGGGCGCGACGACGCGGAGTGACGGGACCGCCGCGCGGAGTGCCCGGCGCGGTGCCCGGCACGGCGTACGCGCCCTGCACGAGGGCCGCGGCCGGAGCCGGTCGGTCACCGGTCGGTGAGGGCGTCCGGTCACGACCGGCAAAGTGCGCGGCGCGGAGGCCTCGGGCCGAGGCCGGGCGGCACGGTCAGGAGGCCCCCGGCCGTGTGTTCACGCCGCCCCGCCGCCGTGCGGGGCGTAGAGGTCGAGCAGGCGGACCCGGGCGGCCTGGAGCCGGTGGGCGAGGACCTGCCCGACCCAGTGGCCGATGGCGGAGCCGAAGGACGGGTCCGCGTCCATCATCATGCGGATGGTCGCCGCGTCGAACTCGTGGGTGCGGACCGGAGTCATCGTCTCCGCTCCGAGATGCCACAGATACGGCTCGAAGAGCCAGGACCAGCCAACCAGTTCGCCGGGCCCGAGGTTCTCGATCGCGGCCGGGCGGCCGCCCGGGACACGGAAGTCCAGCGTGACGGCGCCCGAGCGCAGGATCCAGAAGCGGTCCGCGAAGTCCCCCTCGTCGAAGAGGCGGACCCCCTGGTCGAAGTTGACCTCCCGGCCGACACGCAGCAATCGGGTGCGGTACTGGGCGGGCAGAGCGGTGACACGGGTCGGAGAAGTGCTCATCGACAGCCTCCAGTGGGTGTGATCCGAGGTCAGCATCGCCGCAGGACCGGCTCATGGGCAGGGGCCGACCGGCCCCCGCCGCGCATCCGTCCGGCCCTGTGCGGTCATGGGCCCCTCCGGCACGGGGCCGCCGGTCCCGCGCCGGTCGGCGCGGCCGGGCGTCCCCTCGCGCCGGTCGGCGGGATCCGACGTCTCCCCGTGCCGGCCCGCCCGGCCCCGCGGGGCGGACCCGCCGCCCTCCGCCGGGAGGCGCGCCTCGATGCGCCGGCGGACCTCCGAGGTGAGGGAGCGGAGGCGGTCGGAGAGCTCCGTCCTCGGCTCGGCGGGCGCCCGCAGGGCACGGGCCCGGGCCGGCAGCGCCGCGAGGTCCGCGGTGAACCGCCGCCGGGCCTCGGCCGTCCCGGTGCGGGGCGATGTCCTGCGACCGCCCCGCATGACCGGCTCCAGCAGCGGCGCCCCGCCGGGCGGCGCGGGCTCGTCGGCGAGGGCGATGAGATCCGCCCGGCCGGGCCGCCGGTACACCTGTTTGCGGCCCGGCGCCGACACCTTGGCCGACGAGAGCTTCATCACCGGCCGGCCGTCGTACTCGACCAGCTTGTACGCCGAATCCAGGTAGGGGGCGTCCGCGGAGACCCCGATCCGGGTGCCGACCGCGAACACGTCGATCGGCGCCCCCGCGCGGACCAGCTCGTCGACCGCGTACTCGTCGAGGCCGCCGCTGGCCACGATCCGGGTCTCCGGGAGCCCGGCGGCGTCCAGGACGGCCCGTGCCCTGACGGCCAGGGCCCCGAGGTCCCCGCTGTCGAGCCGGACGGCGCACCCCGGGCCCAGCCCCAGCTCGCGCAGCACCCCGGCCGCCGTCTCCACGCCCGCCACGGTGTCGTAGGTGTCGACGAGGAGGGTCACCGGACCGGGCCGGGACCGGGCGAAGGCCCGGAACGCCTCCTCCTCGGAATCGAACGCCTCGATGTACGAATGTGCCATCGTGCCGACCGCGGTCAGCCCCTCGGCGTGCGCGGCCGCCACGTCGCTGGTCCCGGCGAAGCCCACCATCGCCCCCAGCCGGGCGGCCTGGTGCCCGGCCTCGATGCCGTGCGTCCGGCGCAGGGAGAAGTCCACGACCGGGCGGCCGTCGGCCGCCAGCACGCACCGGGCGCACTTGGAGGCCACGGCGGTCTGGTGGCTGACCTGGTTGAGCACGTACGTCTCGACGAGCTGGGCCTGCGGGAGCGGGGCGGTGACCTCCAGCAGGGGCTCACCGGCCAGCACGACGCGTCCCTCGGGCACCGCCCGGACCTCGCCCTCGAACTCCAGGCCCAGCAGCGGGGCCATGTCCTCGCAGGACTGCCCGGTGACGGAGGCGAAGGCGGCCACGTCCTCCGCGTCCACCCGGTAGTCGGACAGAAAGGCGAGCACCGACTCCAGCCCGGCGCCGACCAGGAACCCCCGGTCCGGCGGCAGAGCGCGTACGAACAGGCTGAACGTGGCCGGCCCGGTCATGCCCTCGCGCAGATAGGACCGGGCCATGGTGACCTCGTAGAGGTCGGTGCTCGTGGCCTTCGACATCGACGGCACCCTCCCTCCCGCCGCGCCGTCCACCCGGGGCGCGGTCCACACGCGTGCCGCACCGCACCCGCGCCGGGCCGGCCTTCTTCCCTCCACTATCGGCCTCCCGCACATCACGGGCCAGCGGGGCGCCGCACGCGCCGGGTCCGGGCCGGTCGGGTGAGGATCCGGCCGGGCGCCGGCGGGTCCGTACGCACACTGCCACGCACGGCGTGCCGTCGCGCGGCGCGGAAAGCACAATGCCCTGGGGCCGACCGGGCCCGTCCCCGGAGGGTTTCGGCCTCCGGGGACGGACCCGGTAGGCCCGGTCGCCCGGTACCCGATCCGCTCGACACCCGGCCACCGCCGGCCGTCACACCCCGAAGGGGGAGTCGTATGCGTCACCGCACGGTTGCAGAGCTCATGACCCGGGACGTCGTCCGGGCGCGGCGCGATCTGCCGTTCAAGGAGATCGTCGAGCTGCTGGCGTCGCACGGTGTCACCGCGGTGCCCGTGGTGGACGAGCAGGACCGTCCGATGGGCGTGGTGTCCGAGGCCGATCTGCTGCGCAAGTCCGCCGACCGGGCCGACCCGTCAGGACTGACGCCGGTCCCGCACGTCGAGGCGTGGGAACGGGCCAAGGCGGAGGGGGCCAGGGCGGAGGAGCTGATGTCGGGTCCCGCCGTGTGCGCGCGCCCGGAGTGGACCGTGGTCGAGGCGGCCCGCCTCATGGAGGTGCAGGACGTGAAACGGCTGCCCGTGGTGGACGAGACGGACCGGCTGCTGGGCATCGTGAGCCGCAGGGACCTGCTCCGGGTCTTCCTCCGCGACGACGACGCCATCCGCGAGGAGATCGACCACGACGTGCTCCAGCAGACGCTGGGGCTGGCCCCCGCGTCGGTCACGGTCGAGGTCCGGGAGGGGCAGGTGGGCCTCGGCGGATCCGTCGAGTTCAAGAGCGTGATCCCGGTCATCGAACGGCTCTGCGCCAGTGTGGACGGTGTGGTGTCCGTGCACGAGCACATCGCCTACCGGACCGACGACGACGTCCGCAGCGCGTCCAACGGGATGTGAGCCCACGGCCCCGCCACACCCACGGTCCCGCCCACGGCCCGGCATCGCCCACCGCCGTCGCACGCCGGGACGCCGGGCGGACTTCCGCATGCGGCCCCGGAGGTTCTGGGGTACTTCTCGAAGGAGCGGCGCACACGACGCGCTCGGCGCACACGCCGGGACCGGCGCGCGCGGGCGCGTCCGGCACAGGCGTCCGCCCGTCCGTCCGGGTGTCCGGCCCGCCTTCGGGGCCGGACACCCGGACGGCACGCACACCGTCGTTCCGGCTTCTCGCGAGACGGAGGCAGTCCTCATGGAGCCAGTCGTCACCGTCGGCCTCGACGCCTCCCCGGAGAGTCTGGCCGCCGCCCACTGGGCCGCCGACGAGGCCCGACGGCGCGGGCTCGCGCTGCGGCTGCTGCACGCCTGGCCCCTGCTGGCGCCGGAGCCGACCCATGTGCCCGCCGAGATGGACCAGAACTACTGGGCGCGGCGGATCGTGCACCACGCGAAGGCGGAGATCCAGGCGCATCACCCGGGTCTCTCCGTCATCGGCAGTCTGGTCGCCGACGACGCCGAGCACGCCCTGCTGCGGGCCGCGGCGGAGTCGGAGATGACCGTGCTCGGCTCCCGGGGTCTGGTGCCCGTCCAGAGCTACTTCCTCGGTGACATCAGCATGCCCGTCGTGTCCCGCGCCGAACGGCCCGTGGTCCTGGTGCGCGCGGCGGAGACCCGGGACGGCGGGCGGCCCGCCCCCGCCCCCGCCACGTCCGGCGGTGTGGTCGTGGCGCTCAAACTGCACGGCCCCTGCGACGAACTGCTCCGGTTCGCCTTCGAGACCGCCGCCGCGCGGGGCGGGCCGCTGCGCGCCGTGCACGGCCGGAGCCTGCCGATCGACGCGTACGTGCCCTGGGGCGTGGACCACGAGGTGGCGGAGGCGATCGCCGGGGAGGCGCGGAAGGACCTGGACCGGACCCTGCGGCCCTGGCGCGAGAGATTCCCGGCGGTGGAGGTCATCGACGCCACCGCGCTCGTCAGCCCCGCCAAGGCCGCCGTCCAGGCCGCCGAGGGCGCCGGTCTGCTGGTCGTCGGCCGGCGTCGGCACCGCCGCCCGCTCGCGCCGCATCTGGGCCCGGTGGCGCAGGCCGCCCTCCACCACGCGCGCTGTCCCGTCGCGGTCGTCCCCCACGACTGACCGGCAAACGCACGGCGGGCGGGCACGACCGACAGGCGCACGACACGCCGCCACGACCGACGGACGCGAGGCACGCGGACCGGGCCGGTCCACGGACGCGAGGCACGCGGACCGGGCGACGGTCCGGCTCGCGGACGGAAGCGCCCGCCGCGATCGCCTTGCCCGGAAGCCGAGTTCGGGACGGCACCGGTATCCTCGTGGTCCCGGACCCGTTCCCGCCGGGCCGATCGCGGTGTCCGAAGTCCCCGCGCCCGTGGACGAGTTCGATCGGGCGGACCGTGGACACGCGGTGGGTGCGGGGAGACCGGGGGAGAGGCGGGCGTCCCGCCCCGGCGCATGGATCCGCCGCGACATGCACGACACGAAACGAGGTTGCACGTGACCGACGGTCCCGGACTCGAAGCCAGGATCCGCAGCGGCGTTCCGCACTCCGCCCGGGTCTGGAACTACTGGATAGGCGGCAAGGACCACTACCCGGTGGACCAGCGGCTGGGAGACCAGGTCATCGCCAGCTACCCGCAGACCCGCGAACTCGCCCGCGCCTCACGGGCGTTCCAGGGCCGCGCGGTGCGGTACCTGGCGGGGGAGGCGGGGATCACCCAGTTCCTGGACATCGGCACCGGGCTCCCCGTCCAGAACAGCACCCACGAGGTCGCGCAGCGCGTCCGGCCGGAGGCGCGCATCGTCTACGTCGACAACGACCCGCTGGTACTGGCCCACGCCCGTGCGCTGCTGACGAGCGCCCCGGACGGGATGACGGACTACGTGCACGCGGACATGCTGGACGCCGAGGGGGTGCTCCGGGAAGCCGCCCGCACCCTGGACCTGACGCGGCCGGTGGCCGTCCTGGTGCTGTCCACGCTGGGACACGTCGAGCCCCGGACCGGCATCGACCTGCTGCGCCGTTACCTGGACGGCTTGGCGGCGGGCAGCCATCTGGTGCTCTGCGACACGGTCGCCACCCCGCAGACGCTGGCCGCGCAGGAGGCGTACGCGGCCGGGGACACACCGCCGTACCTGGTACGGCGGCCCGAGGAGATCCTCGCCAGTGCAGAGGGGATGGAACTGGTCGAGCCGGGCTTCGGCTCCATCTCCCTCTGGCGTCCCGAGCCGGGCGACGGCGACGCCGAGCCGGTCGACCAGTGGGGGTTCGTCGCCCGCAAGTGAACCGCCGCCGGAGGAGCGGCGCCGGAGAACCTCCGCCGGAGCGGCGGCGCCCGGGCCCGCCGGGCCCGCGCTCCGGCCGATGCCCGGCCGGGGCGCGCCGGTCCCCTCCGGTGTGCTTCCGCCGCCCCGCTCCCGGCGGCCGCCCGCCGCGTACAATCCGCGCGGCCGGGCCGCCATACTGGACGGGCCGGAAAGGACGCGGAGGCAGTGGGCGGAACGACGGGGGCGACTGCGGGACATGGCGGACACCAGGCTGGTCCAGAGCCGGTACCGACTGCTCGATCTGATCGGGCGCGGGGGCATGGGCGAGGTGTGGCGTGCCCGGGACGAGTCGCTGGGCCGTCAGGTGGCCGTGAAGTGCCTCAAGCCGATGGGGTCCCAGCACGACCAGTCGGCCACCCGGGTCCTGCGCGAGCGCTTCCGCCGCGAGGCCCGCGTCGCCGCCTCGCTCCAGCACCGCGGCGTCACCGTCGTCCATGACTTCGGCGAGGACGACGGCGTCCTCTTCCTGGTGATGGAACTCCTCGACGGCCAGAACCTCAGCCAGCTCCTGGAGGAGAACGAGCGGCGTCCGCTGCCGGTGCCCGACGTCGTCGACATCGCCGAGCAGGTCGCCGACGCCCTCGGATACACCCACCGCCAGGGCATCGTGCACCGCGACCTCAAGCCCGCCAACATCATGCGCCTCGCCGACGGCACGGTGAAGATCTGCGACTTCGGCATCGCCAGGCTGGGCCGCGACATCGGCTTCACCTCGCGGCTCACCGGCACCGGCATCGCCATGGGCACCCCGCACTACATGTCGCCGGAGCAGATCGGCGGCGGCCAGGTCGACCACCGCAGCGACCTCTACTCACTGGGCTGCGTCCTGTACGAGATCGCCACCGGGGCGCCGCCGTTCGACCTCGACGACACCTGGGCCGTCCTCGTCGGGCACCGCGACACCGACCCCGAGCCGCCGCGCGCCCACCGGGCCGAACTCCCCGGGTTCTTCGACCGCGTCGTCCTGGACCTGCTGGCCAAGGCCCCGGAGGAGCGGCCCGCCGACGCGGGCGACCTGCGGCGGCGGATCGTGGCGGGGCGCACCGGCGAACAGCCCGGTCCCGCGTCCGCGGGGCGCCTCCCGAGCTCCCCGCCCCCGACGCTCCCCGGCCCCGGACTGCCCGCCTGGGCCCACGGCATGACCACCGGGCACAAGGCGGTCGGCGGCCTGCTCGGGAGCATCCCGCCGGACCACTCCGCCGGCCTCACCGGGAGGTGGACCGGCGCCGGCCGACGGCCCCTCGACGCCGAACGGGCCGCCGTCGCGGCCCCGTGGCAGGTCGCGGGCGGGCCGTCACCGGCCGGGGCGGAGCGGCCGGCCCCGTCGACGGAACTCCTCTCCGTCCTCGCCGGCCGGCACGGCGCGGGCGTCAGCCTGGGCCGGCTCGGCCACTGGGAGGAGGCCGGCGAGGTGCACCGCGCGGTCGCCGCCGAACGCGAACGGACCCTCGGCCCCGACCACCCCGACACGCTCTCCAGCAGGCACGAGATCGGCCTCGCCCTCGTGCGCACCGGCAGGCCGGCCGACGCGCTGCGGGAGTTCGACCGGGTCGCCGGCGGCCGTGCGCGCGTCCTGGGCCCCGACCACCCGGAGACCCTCGCCGCCCGCCAGGAGGCGGCGTACGTCCTGGGCCGCCTCGGCCGGCACGCCGAGGCCCACGGGGCGTACACCGCGGTCCTCGCCGCCCGGGAACGGATCCTGGGCCCCGACCACCCCGACACCCTGCGCTGCCGCCACAACCTCGCCTTCAACCTCGGCCGGCTCGGCCGTCTGGCGGACTCCCACCGGATGTTCCACGAGGTGGCGGCGGCCCGGGCCCGGGTGCTCGGCGCCGACCACCCCGACACCCTGGCCACCCGCTACGAGACGGCGTACGCGCTCGGCCGGCTGGGGCGGTGGACGGAGGCCCTGGGGGCCTGCCAGGAGGTCGTCCGGGGTCGGACCAGGACCCTCGGCCCCGCCCACCCCGACACGATGGCCGCCCGCTACGAGACCGGCATCGCGCTCGGCCGCCTGGGCCGCAGCGCGGAGGCTCTGGACCTGTACCGCGCCCTCGTCGACGACCGGACCTCGCTGAACGGCCCCACCGACCCCGAGACGCTCCGCGCCCGTCACGGCCTCGGCGTCAACCTGGGGCGCCTCGCCCGCTGGGAGGAGGCGCTCGCGGAGGCACGCGACGTCGGCGCGATCCGTGAGCGCGTCCTGGGCCCCGACCACCCCGACACCCTGGTCAGCCGCCGCGAGGTCGCCGTCGGCCTCGGCTGGCTCGGCCGCTGGCCCGAGGCCCTCGCGCTCTACGGCCGGATCGCCCGCGCCCGTGAGCGCGTCCTCGGCGCCGACCACCCCGACACCCTCGCGGCCCGCAACGACGAGGCGCACTGCCTGGAGCAGGTCGGCCGGGGAACGGAGGCCGCCGAGCTGTACCGCCGCGTCGCCGCACTGCGCCACGGGCGCGGCGGGCCGCCGGGCGGCCCGGACCCCACCGCCTCTGGCCGCGTGTGAACACCCCGTGCTACGAAGGGGCATGCCCGCATCCGACAGCTATGACGCGGTGATCGTGGGCGGCGGCCACAACGGCCTGGTCGCCGCCGCCTACCTCGCCCGCGCCGGACAGTCCGTCCTGGTCCTGGAACGCCTCGCCGCCACCGGGGGAGCGGCCGTCTCCACCCGGCCCTTCGCCGGGGTCGACGCCCGCCTGTCGCGCTACTCGTACCTGGTGTCCCTGCTGCCCCGGAAGATCGTCCGCGACCTCGGCCTGGACTTCGCCGTGCGCGGACGGACGGTGTCCTCGTACACCCCGACCGTGCGCGACGGGCGGCCCACCGGGCTGCTGATCGGGGAGAACCGCACCCGGGACTCCCTCGCCGCGCTCACCGGATCGGACCGGGAGCACACGGCCTGGCGGCGGTTTCATGACATGACGCGGCACGTCGCCGAGCGGGTCTTCCCGACGCTCACCGAGCCCCTGCCCGCCCGGGACGCGCTGCGCGAACGGATCGGCCACCCGGAGGCGTGGCGGGCCCTGTTCGAGGAGCCCCTCGGAGCGGCCGTCGAGCGGTACTTCGAGGACGACCTCGTGCGCGGGATCGTGCTGACCGACGCCCTGATCGGCACCTTCGCCGACGCGCACGATCCGTCGCTGCGTCAGAACCGCTGCTTCCTCTACCACGTCATCGGCGGCGGCACCGGCGACTGGGACGTCCCGGTCGGCGGCATGGGCGCGCTCACCGACGCCCTCGCCCGGGCGGCCCGCGCGGCCGGGGCGGAGATCCGGGTCCGGCACGAGGCGACCCGGATCGAGACCGACGGGAAGCGCGCCGAGGTCACCGTCCGCTCCCCCGGGGCGGAACGCGTCGTCGCGGCCCGCCGGGTCCTCGTGAACGCCTCGCCGCAGGCGCTCGCGACCCTGCTCGGCGAGGAGCCGCCCGCCCCGGCCGAGGGCGCGCAGCTGAAGGTGAACATGCTCCTCACCCGGCTGCCCCGGCTGCGCGACCGCTCCGTCGACCCGCACGAGGCGTTCGCCGGAACGTTCCACATCGCCGAGGGCTACGGGCAGCTCGCGGACGCCTACCGGGAGGCGGCGGCCGGCCGGCTCCCGGCCGCCCCGCCGTCCGAGATCTACTGCCACTCGCTGACCGACCCGTCGATCCTCGGCCCCGGGCTCGCCGCGAGCGGCCACCACACCCTCACCCTCTTCGGACTGCACGCCCCCGCTCGGCTGTTCGCCGCCGACAACGCGGCGGCGCGCGCCCGGCTGCTGGCCGCCACGCTCGCCCGGCTCGACGCCCACCTGGAGGAGCCGATCGCGGACTGCCTGGCCGTCGACGAGAACGGCGAGCCGTGCATCGAGGCGAAGACACCGCTCGACCTGGAACGGGAACTGGGACTGCCCGGCGGTCACATCTTCCACCGCGACCTCGCCTTCCCGTACGCCACGGAGACCACCGGACGGTGGGGCGTGGAGACCGCCCACGCCAACGTGCTGCTGTGCGGGGCGGGCGCGGTGCGCGGCGGCGGGGTCAGCGGGGTGCCCGGTCACAACGCCGCGATGGCGGCACTGGGACGCTGACGCCTCCGGCCGTCCGTCGTCAGGCGTGGGCGAGCTCCAGCATCACGATGCCCGCGAGGACGGCCGCGCCCGCGGTGAGGCGCAGCCGGCCGAACGGTTCGCGGAAGAGGAGCGTGGCGATCAGCGCCGCGATGAGGATGCTGGTCTCGCGCAGTGCCGCGACGGTCGCGAGATCGCCGTGGGCCTGCGCCCAGATGACGAGACCGTAGGCGATCAGCGAGATGACGCCGCCGGTCAGTCCGGTCCCGAGGCCGGGCCCGAGCTGCGCGAACAGCGCGCGGCCGCGCCGGGCGAACGCCAGCAGCGGCAGGATCGGGCCCTGGCACAGGAAGAGCCAGGCGATGTAGCCGATGACGGTCTGGGAACGGTGGACCCCGGTGCCGTCGACGACGGTGTAACCGGCGATGACCGCTCCGGTGGCCAGCGCCGCCATGAGCGCGGGCAGCTGTGCGCGCCCGGGCCACCCGTCCGCGAACGCCAGACCGGCCAGGCCGGCGGAGATCACCAGCCGCCCTGGTCCGCCTCAGCGTCAGCGACGTCGCCGCCCTGGCCGGCACGGCGCCGTCCTCGGTCGTCCGCGCCTGCCAGCGCCTCGGCTTCCGCGGCTACCAGGAGCTGAAGATCGCGGCGGCGCGCCAGGAGCCCGCCCCCGAGCCGCCGCCGGAGTCGTCCGACGACCCGGCCGCCCGCGCCCTGGCGGACACGGTCCACGCCTCCCGCGAGGCCCTCGACGACCTCGCCGCCACGCTCACCGCCGACCGGCTGCGCGGAGCCGCCGCCGCCCTGGACGCCGCGCCGCGCGTGGTGGTCGCCGCCGCGGGTCTCTCGGCCGCCGTGGCCACCGACGCCGCCTACCGGCTGCGCGCCCTCGGCTGCGTCGTCGACGCGCCCGCCGACCCCCTCACCGCCCAGCTCGCGGCCGCCCAACTCCCCCCGGGAGGGGCATGTCTGGCGCTCAGTCACACCGGGGCCACCCGCAGCACCGTCGACAACGCCCGCCGTGCCCGCGACGCCGGCGCCGAGGTCGTCGGCCTCACCAGTTACGCCCAGTCGCCCCTGAGCGAGCTCTGCGCCCACACCCTCGTCGCGGGCGGGCAGGACCTCGTCTTCGGGCTGGAGACCACGGCCAGCCGCATCGCCCACCTCGTCGCCGTGGACGCCCTGACCCAGACCCTGCTCGCCCTGCGCGCCGGGGCGGCGGAACGGACCCTCCACCTCTCCGCGGACGTCACCGCCGACCACACCTACTGAGCCCGAAGGCGCGCACGCCGGCCCGCCGGGGCGCACCGCCGGGGCGCGCCCCGGCCTGTTCGGCGGCGGCGTTCACGCGTCCCCTCCGGCCGGCCCGGAGCCGCGCGCGTCGACACGCGTCCCCGTCACAGGCGTTGCTCGGCGAGGTCGAGCCAGTGCTCCACGTCGCCGGGCGCGAAGTGCCTGATCGCCCAGTCGGCCATCCGCAGGCTCATGTGCGCCCACGCGAGGCGCAGGACGTCGTCCGGCAGGCCGTCCAGCACCTCGTCGAGGCGCTCGACGACCCCGGGGGTCTGCTCGTCGGCGTGCAGGCCGAAGCGCAGGGTGACCAGATCGAAGCGGCGGTCCCCCCGGCAGGCGCCGTCCCAGTCGACGACACCGGTGACCGAACCGCCGGTCAGGAGGAGATTGCCGTGGTGGAAGTCGTGGTGCACCGCGTCCCGGCCGCCCAGCCGAGGGGGAGCGGCGGCGCCGACCGCTGCGACCCGGCGCTCCAGGTCACCGCTGCGCCGGCTGTGCCGGCGCAGCGGCTCGTGAAGACAGTAGCCGGGGCCGTCGTCGAGCAGATGCAGGGGCATCGCCGGGATGTCCGCCCGGCCGGCCAGCAGCCCCGCCTGCGCCTCGTTGAGTTCGAGGGCCCGGTCCAGTCCCGCGTGGTCCAGACGTGCCGCCGGTGTGCCCGGCAGGAGCTCCTGGACCAGGACCGCCGCGTCGCCCACCTGGACCGCCGCCTCCGTCGCGGGGCAGGGGTACCCGCGCTCGCGGAGTGTCTCGCAGACCGCCAGCGGCCCCGCCCGGAGCTCCTCGACCAGGGTGTCCGGCCGGTGCTTCAGCACGGACCGCCGGCCGTCCGGCCATCGCACGTACGCGGCGCCCACCTCGCCGCCGGCACAGGCCCCCTCCACCGTCAGCCGGAGGCCCGTTCCGGCGTACAGCTCCTCGGCCAGGCGGTCGGCGTCGAGGCGTCGGGCACGCGTCCAGTTCTGCGGCGGGGAGGTCATCGGAGCATCCTCCCGCACCCGGCCGCGCGGCCGCCACGCGGTGGGGGCGGCCCGCCGGCCGGACGCGGACCGCACCGCCGTCCGGTCAGTCCGCCGAGGCCGTCCAGCCCACCGCCTCGACGCGTGCCGCGTCGGCGGGCCGGCTCTCGTCGAAGACCGCCCGGCCGCCGTCCTCGACCCGGACCGCGTTCACATACGCCCCGCGTCCCACGTACAACTGGTCCGTGGTGTACCGCCAGCGCAGCCGCACCTCCTTGCCGCGCCACGCGGCGAGGTCGGCGTCGAGCCGGTGCCAGACCCGGCCGGACCAGCCGGAGACCGAGCCCGTCGGACGCGGTTCGGGCTCCGGGCGGCCGTGCCCGTGCCACGGCGAGGTGGTGAACGGCACCGGCTGCCAGGTCGCCCCCGCGTCCGCCGACGCCTCCAGGAAGACGAAGTCGGACCCGGGCTCGGTGTCCCACCACAGGGCCGCGCCCAGCCGGGCCCGCGACGAGGCGATCCGCAGCGCGGGCAGGGTCAGCGTGGCCGTGGCGGCGCTCGCCATCCCCGAGAACCACGCCGTGCGTCCCCGGACGGGACGGACCGCGACGGCGCGTGCCATCCGGTCGGCGGCGGCCACCCGGGGGGCGCTGCCGGAACGCCAGTTGCGCACCGGATGCACGGAGTTGCCCAGCACGATCAGGAACGAGTCGGTCGTCGGGTCCAGGACCAGGCTGGTGCCGGTGAAGCCCGTGTGTCCCGCCGTGCGCGGGGTCGCCATCGCGCCCATGTACCAGTGCTGGCAGAGCTCGAACCCGAGCCCGTGCGCATCGCCCGGGAAGGCCGTGTTGAAGTCGGTGAACAGCAGGTCCACCGACGCGTCGGAGAGGATCCTGGCGCGGCCGTAGACCCCGCCGTTGAGCAGCGTGCGGGCGAGGACCGCGAGGTCCCAGGCACAGGAGAAGACCCCGGCGTGCCCCGCCACGCCGTCCAGGCTGTACGCGTTCTCGTCGTGCACCTGGCCCCAGACCAGCCCGCGGTCGAGCCCGGACCACGGGGGCCGGGCGTCCTCGGTCGCCGCGATCTTCGGCTTCCAGGAGGCCGGAGGGTTGTACCGGGTGCGGCGCATCCCGAGCGGAGCGGTGATCTCCTCGCGGAGCAGGACGTCCAGCGCACGGCCGGTGATCTTCTCCAGCACCAGTTGCAACGAGATCAGGTTGAGGTCGGAGTAGAGATACGCCGTGCCGGGCGGGCCGACCGGAGCCTCGTTCCACAGCAGCTCCAGCTTTCCCTCCCGGGTGTCCGCCCGGTACAGCGGAATCCACGACCGGAACCCCGAGGTGTGCGTGAGCAGCTGACGGATCGTGATGTCCTGCTTGCCGGCGCGCGCGAAGTCCGGAAGATACGAGGCGACCCTCGCCTCCAGCCCCAGGGCCCCGCGCTCGATCTGCTGCACGGCCAGGATCGAGGTGAACAGCTTGGACACCGACGCCAGGTCGAAGACCGTGTCCTCGGCCATGTCGATCTGCCGCCCGGGCGGGAACTCCACCCCGGTGTCCGTCTTCTCGTCGTACGCGGAGTAGCGCACCGCCTTGCCGATCGGGCGGTGCAACGCCACCGTGCCGCCCCGCCCGGCGAGCAGCACCGCGCCGGCGTACCAGGGGTGCGCGGGGGAGGCGGAGAGGAACTTCTCGGCGTCCGCGACCAGTTGGTCCAGGGGCTCCTGCGACAGACCGGCGCGCGCGGCGGATCCGCGCCGCAGCGTCGGACGGCCGCGCCCGGTCGCCGCGCCCGTCCCGGATCCCGTGCGCACACCCGACCCCGCTCCCGACTCCATGGCCGACGCCGGCTCCGCGAACGGAACCGGCGCCAGGGCGAGCGCCCCGCCCAGAGCCAGCATCCCACCGCCCAGCCTGCGCCGGCTGATCCCTCTGCCGCCCGCCGCGTCCTTGGTCATCCGGAACCCCTTCCCGCCGCGTGAAAGTAATTTTCGAAATCACGTCCGATGGTGAAACTTCCTTCCGTCGCAGAGGTTACTGTCACCCCCGCCGTCGCGGAGGCCCCCGACGCCACAAAGAATCTGACACTGCATCAGAAAATCTCTTCCCTCGGCCGTCGGGCTGCGGCATCCTGCGCCCCATGGAGACGGAGCTGAGCAAGAAACTGGGAGTCGAGCACGCCATCTTCGGCTTCACGCCCTTCCCCGCGGTGGCCGCCGCCATCACCCGGGCCGGGGGGTTCGGCGTGCTCGGCGCGGTCCGCTACACCGCCCCCGACGCGCTCGCGCGCGACCTCGACTGGATGCAGGACCACACCGACGGCAAGCCGTACGGCCTCGACGTCGTCATGCCCGCGAAGAAGGTGGAGGGGGTCACCGAGGCCGACGTCGAGGCGATGATCCCGGACGGGCACCGGCAGTTCGTCCGGGACACCCTGGCCGGGCACGGGGTGCCGGAGCTCGCCGACGGCGAGGCGTCCGGCTGGCGCATCACGGGGTGGATGGAGGACGTCGCCCGCACCCAGCTCGACGTCGCCTTCGACTACCCCGTCAAACTGATCGCCAACGCCCTCGGACCGCCGCCCGCCGACGTCGTGCGGCGCGCCCACGACCAGGGCGTCCTCGTCGCCGCGCTCGCCGGAAGCGCCCGGCACGCCCGCCGCCACGCGGACGCGGGCATCGACGTCGTCGTCGCCCAGGGATACGAGGCCGGCGGCCACACCGGTGAGATCGCCTCCATGGTCCTGGTCCCGGAGGTGGTCGACGCGGTGGACCCGCTCCCCGTGCTCGCCGCCGGCGGCATCGGCAGCGGAGAGCAGATCGCCGCCGGGCTCGCCCTCGGCGCCCAGGGCGTCTGGCTCGGCTCCCTGTGGCTGACCACCGAGGAGGCCGACCTCCACTCCCCGGCCCTGACCCGCAAGCTCCTCGCCGCGGGCTCCGGCGACACCGTCCGCTCCCGCGCCCTCACCGGCAAACCCGCGCGCCAGCTCCGCACCGAGTGGACCGACGCCTGGGACGACCCGGAGGGCCCCGGCGCCCTGCCCATGCCGCTCCAGGGCCTGCTGGTCGCCGAGGCGCTGTCCCGCATCCAGAAGTACGAGACCGGCGCACTGCTCGGCACGCCCGTCGGCCAGATCGTCGGCCGGATGACCAGCGAACGCGGCGTCCAGGCCGTGTTCGACGACCTGACCCGGGGCTTCGAACGCGCCGTGGACCGGATCAACCGCATCGCCGGACGGAGCGCCTCATGAACCGGGCGCCCAACGGCTTCTGGGCCCAGGCCGCGGCCGACCCCGACCGCACGGCGCTGATCGCGCCCGACGGCGAGGCGTGGACGGCCGGGCGGCTGCACACCGAGGCCAACCGCATGGTCCACGGGCTGCGCGCGGCCGGGCTGCGGCGCGGCGACGCCTTCGCGGTCGTCCTGCCCAACGGCGTCGAGTTCTTCACCGCCTACCTCGCCGCCGCGCAGGCGGGCTTCTACCTCGTCCCCGTCAACCACCACTTCGTCGGACCCGAGATCGCCTGGATCGTCTCCGACTCCGGCGCCAAGGCGCTCATCGTCCACGAGCGGTTCGCGTCCGCGGCGATCGCCGCCGCCGACGAGGCGGGCTTCCCCGCCGACCGCCGCTACGCCGTGGGCGCGGTCGACGGCTTCCGCCCGTACGGCGAACTCCTCGACGGACGGCCCGGCGCCCCGCCCGGGGACCGCACCCTCGGCTGGGTCATGAACTACACCTCCGGCACCACCGGCCGGCCGCGCGGCATCCGCCGCCCCCTTCCCGGCCGGCTCCCCGAGGAGAGCCATCTCGGCGGCTTCCTCGGCATCTTCGGCATCCGGCCCTTCGACGACAACGTCCATCTGGTGTGCTCGCCGCTATACCACACCGCCGTCCTCCAGTTCGCCGCGGCGTCCCTGCACATCGGGCACCGGCTCGTCCTCATGGACAAGTGGGCGCCCGAGGAGATGCTGCGGCTGATCGACGCCCACCGCTGCACCCACACCCACATGGTCCCGACCCAGTTCCACCGCCTGCTGGCCCTCCCCGACGAGGTGAAGCGGCGGTACGACGTCGGCTCCATGCGCCACGCCGTCCACGGCGCCGCGCCCTGCCCGGAGCACGTCAAGCGCGCCATGATCGACTGGTGGGGGAGGTGCGTCGAGGAGTACTACGCCGCCAGCGAGGGCGGCGGCGCCTTCGCGACCGCCGAGGACTGGCTGAAGAAGCCGGGCACCGTCGGCAGGGCCTGGCCGATCAGCGAACTCGCCGTCTTCGACGACGACGGCGAGCGCCTGCCGCCCGGCCGGCTCGGCACCGTCTACATGCGGATGACCACCGGGGGCTTCCGCTACCACGGGGACGAGGCCAAGACGGAGAAGAACCGCATCGGCGACTTCTTCACCGTCGGCGACCTCGGCATCCTCGACGAGGACGGCTGTCTCTTCCTCCGCGACCGCAAGATCGACATGATCATCTCCGGCGGGGTCAACATCTATCCCGCCGAGATCGAGGGCGTCCTCCTCGCGCACCCCGCCGTCGCGGACGCCGCCGTCTTCGGCGTCCCGCACCCCGACTGGGGCGAAGAGGTCAAGGCCGTCGTCGAACCGGCCCCGGGACACGAGCCGGGGGACGCCCTCGCGGCGGCGGTCCTGCGCCACTGCGAGCAGCGCCTCGCCGGGTACAAGCTCCCCCGGAGCGTCGACTTCATCGCGACGATGCCCCGCGACCCCAACGGCAAGCTCTACAAACGGCGGCTGCGGGACCCGTACTGGGAGGGGCGCGGGTCCGTGTGACCCCCGCGGGAGGGCGTCGGGCGAAGCCCGCGGGCGGTCTTCGGCGTTCCTTGCCGACCGGACGGGGCACACGGAATCATGGTGTGTCCGTACAGGGATTCGGATGCCGGGGCGCCGGCGCCCGACAGCGTTCCGGGGGAACCGTGGTCATCGCCGTCGTGTACTTCGTCCTCGCCGCGGGAGCGGCCGCCGTCTTCGGCCGGATGCTGGACCGGCAGCTCGGGGCGCCGAGGCTGCGGGCCGCGTGGGCGGGCGGTCTCACGGCCGAGGCGCGCTGCACCGGGGTGCGCACCGAGGAGGGGCAGGACGCGGACGGAGTGCCGTTCGTCCGCACCTGCCCGACCCTGGAGTTCCGCACCGCCGACGGACGCGCCGTCGCCTTCGAGGAGCTCCGGGACCGCGTCGGGGCCGCCGAGGGCGACGTCGTGACGGTGTATTACGGCGCCCACGACCCGCAGGCCGCGACGACCCGCGCCCCGTCGTTCGCCATGCGCCACGCCGGAGCCCTGGTCACCGGCGCGGGAGCGCTGTTCGCCGTGGTCACGGCGACCGTGCTGGCCCTGGTGCTCTGACGCCGCCCGCACCGCGCGCGGCCGCCGGAAAACGAGTGGCGGGCGGAGGTGCGGCCCCGTACGTTGGGCGCTCGTGACCGACGCCCCCCAGCGCGCCCCCGACGACTCGCCCCGCACAACTCCCGCCACGGCGGCGGACGTCGGCGATGTCCCGGCCGCGGGACCCGGCACCACCGGCGAGGCGGCCGGGACGAGCGGGACCCGGACGGCCGGACCGGCGGGGAGGGCCGGGGCCCCCGGCCTCCCGCCTGCGCCCTCCGCGTCCGCCGAGGGGCTGTTCTCCCGGACCCACGCGGCCACCACGACGAGTTTCGTCGCGGTCATGTTCCTGACCGGGCTCGCCGCGCTCGCCGTGGTGCCCACCCTGCCCACGGCCGCCCAGGACCTGGACGGGGTGTCGCTCTTCCCGCTGGTCGCCGGAAGCTTCGTGGCGGCCGGAATGCTCGGCGGGGTGCTGGGAGGCCGGTGGGCGGACCGGTCCGGCGCACAGCGGCCGCTGGCGGCGGGACTGGCCCTGGCGGTGGCCACCCTGGTGGTCTGCGGCGCCGGCACCACTGTCTGGCACCTGGTGGCCGGGCGCTTCCTGGACGGCCTGGCAGGCGGAATGATCATGGTGGCGATCAACGCCGCCATCGGGCAGTCCTACCCCGACCGGCTGCGCCCGCGCATGCTGGCGCTGATGAGCACCTGCTGGGTCGTCCCCTCGCTGATCGGCCCCCCGCTGGCCGGGCTGGTGGCCGAATGGTGGTCGTGGCGCGCGGTCTTCCACGGGCTGGCCGCGCTGACCGCACTGCCCGCGCTGGCGGTCCTGGCCGTGCTGCGCCGCCGTTCCCGGTCCGTCGCGCCCGAGCGGACGGCGGACGGCCCGCCGCTTCCCTCCCCGCTGATCGCGCTGGCGGTGAGCGTGGGCGCGGCGGCGGGGCAGTTCGGCGTCTCGGGCACGGACGCGCGTCATCTGCTCTTCGCCGCGGGCGGGCTCGCCCTGATCGTGGTGTTCGCGCCGCGGATCCTGCCGGCGGGCACCTGGCGCGCCGCGCGCGGACTGCCGGTCACGGTGCTGCTGCGCGGCCTGGGTTCCGGAGTGTTCTTCACGCTGGAGGCGCTCGTGCCGCTGCTGCTGGTCACCGAGCGGGGCGTGGCTCCCGTGTCGATCGGGGCGGTCTTCACCGGCGCGGCCGTGACGTGGGCCGCGGCGTCCTGGGTGCAGGGCCGTCTGCTGGAGGGACTGCCCCGGCACCGCACGGTCGTGGCCGGCGGGCTGATCCTCGTGGCGGCCGTCGTCGTCGCCGCCGTCGGGACCCTGCCCGCGCTGCCGTCGTACGTCGCCGCGTCGTCCATGATCGTCGCGTCCGTCGGCATGGGCATGATGGCGCCTGCCCTCACGGTGCTGTCGCTGTCCCATGCCCCGGCCGGGCGGCAGGGCTACGCCAGCAGCGCCATGCAGACCAACCAGAACCTCGGCCAGACCGTCGTGCTGGCGGGCGCCTCCGCCCTGTTCAACCTCTGCCTGGGCGCCGGGGCCGCCGGTCACGTCGGGTACCTCGCCGCGTTCGTGCTGCTGCTGGCGCCCTGCGTCGCGGCCGCGCTCCTCGCCGCCCGCACCCGCGTCGCCGACCGCTGAACCGGCCGCCGAGGGGACCGCCGCCCCCCGCCCGGCGGCCGTCCCCTTCGCCGTCCCACCCCTTGACCGCGGGGACCCGGCCGCACAGGATCACGCCATGACCGGTGTACGAAGCAGCACAGTCGACGGCGTCGTGGCCCGCAGCGCCCGCCGCACCCCCGGACGCACCGCCCTCGCCTACGCGCGACGGACCTGGACCTACGCGGAACTCGACGCCGCCGTCAGCACGGCGGCGGCGGTCCTCACCGACGAGCACCGGCTGCGCCCCGGCGACCGGGTCGCCTGCTACGCGCACAACTCCGACGCGTACCTGATCGCCTTCCTCGGCTGCGCCCGCGCGGGACTGGTGCACGTTCCGGTCAACCAGAACCTCGCCGGCGACGACCTCCGGTACATCCTGGAGCAGTCCGGCAGCTCCCTCGTGCTCACCGACCCGGACCTCGCCGGCCGCGTACCGGACGGGGTCGCCGCACGGCCGCTGCGCGACGCGCCGGGCTCCCTGCTCGACGCCCTCGCCGTCCCGCGCCCCTTCGCCCCGGAACGCCGGCCGGACGCCGGGGACCTGGTCCAGCTCCTCTACACCTCGGGCACCACCGCGCTCCCCAAGGGCGCGATGATGACCCACGGCGCGCTCGTCCACGAGTACGTCAGCGCGATCACGGCCCTCGACCTGCGCGCCGCCGACCGCCCCGTCCACTCGCTGCCGCTCTACCACTCCGCGCAGATGCACGTCTTCCTGCTGCCCTACCTCGCCGTCGGCGCGCGGAACACCGTTCTCGACGCCCCCGACGTGGACCGGATCCTCGACCTGATCGAGACCGGGCGGGCCGACAGCCTCTTCGCGCCGCCGACCGTCTGGATCGCCGTCTCCCGGCACCCCGGACTCGCCACCCGGGACCTCGGCGGCCTGCGCAAGGCGTACTACGGCGCGTCGGTGATGCCCGTACCCGTGCTGGAGCGGCTCCGCGAGAGGCTGCCCGGCCTGGCGTTCTACAACTGCTTCGGGCAGAGCGAGATCGGACCGCTCGCCATGGTCCTGGGACCGGACGAGCACGAGGGCCGGATGGACTCCTGCGGCCGGCCCGTCCTGTTCGTCGAGGCCCGGGTCGTCGACGAGGACGGCGAGGAGGTTCCCGACGGCACGCCCGGCGAAGTCGTCTACCGCTCACCGCAGTTGTGCCAGGGGTACTGGGACAGGCCGGAGGAGACCGCCGCGGCCTTCCGCGGCGGCTGGTTCCACTCCGGGGACCTGGCCGTGCGCGACGCGGAGGGCTTCCTCACGGTCGTCGACCGGGTCAAGGACGTCATCAACTCGGGCGGCGTGCTCGTCGCCTCCCGCCAGGTCGAGGACGTTCTCCACACCCACCCCGCCGTCGCCGAGGCAGCCGTGATCGGGCTGCCCGACGAGCGCTGGATCGAGGCGGTGACGGCCGTGGTGGTGCTGCGCGGCGAAGCGACCCCGGCCGAACTCATCGACCACGCACGCGAACGGCTCGCCCACTTCAAGGCCCCGAAGCGGGTCGTCCTCGTGGACGAGCTGCCGCGCAACGCCAGCGGAAAGATCCTCAAGCGGGAGCTGCGCGACCGGCTCGCACAGACCGCGCCGTGACCCCTTCTACCGGCCGCCGCGCTCGTCCACGATCCGCCGGAACTTGCCGACCGACCGCTCCAGCGTTTCGGGATCGACGATCTCGACCCCGACCGACACCCCGATCCCGTCCTTGACGGCCGCCGCGATCGACGCCGCGGCGGCCGCCCGCCGCTCGGGGCCGGCGTCCGCCCGGGCCTCCGCCCGTACCGTCAGGGCGTCCAGCCGGCCCTCGCGGGTCAGCCGCAGCTGGAAGTGCGGCGCCACCCCCGGCGTCCGCAGCACGATCTCCTCGATCTGCGTCGGGAACAGGTTCACCCCGCGCAGGATCACCAGGTCGTCGCTGCGCCCGGTCACCTTCTCCATCCGCCGGAACACCCGCGCCGTGCCCGGCAGCAGCCGGGTCAGGTCCCGCGTCCGGTAGCGGATCACCGGCATGGCCTCCTTGGTGAGCGAGGTGAGGACCAGCTCGCCCTTCTCGCCCTCCGGCAGGACCTCCCCGGTGAACGGGTCGACGACCTCCGGGTAGAAGTGGTCCTCCCAGACGTGCAGCCCGTCCTTGGTCTCCACGCACTCCTGCGCGACGCCGGGCCCCATGACCTCCGACAGGCCGTAGATGTCGACCGCGTCGATCGCGAACCGCTCCTCGATCTCGCGCCGCATCTCCTCCGTCCACGGCTCGGCCCCGAAGATCCCGGTGCGCAGGGACGTGGTCCGGGGGTCGACGCCCTGGCGCTCGAACTCGTCGAGGAGCGTCAGCATGTACGACGGCGTCACCATGATGATCTCGGGCCGGAAGTCCTGGATCAGCCGCACCTGACGTGCCGTCATGCCGCCGGACGCGGGGATGACCGTGCAGCCGAGCCGCTCCGCCCCGTAGTGCGCGCCCAGTCCGCCGGTGAACAGCCCGTATCCGTACGCCACATGGATCTTCTGCCCGGGACGGCCGCCGGCCGCCCGGATCGAGCGGGCGACCACGTCCGCCCAGATGTCCAGGTCCCGGCTGGTGTAGCCGACGACGGTAGGACGGCCCGTCGTGCCGCTGGAGGCGTGGATCCGGCGCACCCGCTCCTCGGGGACCGCGAACATGCCGAAGGGGTAGTTGTCCCGCAGATCTGCCTTGGCGGTGAACGGGAAACGGGCGAGGTCGGCGAGGGCGCGGCAGTCGTCCGGGCGCACCCCGGCCGCGTCGAACGCGGCCCGGTAGTGGCCGACGTTCTCGTACACATGGCGCAGCGTGGTGCGCAACCGTTCCAGCTGGAGTGCCTCCAGCTCGTCCCGGTCCAGCCGTTCCGCCGAGTCCAGCAGGGACGTCATCCGGATCTCCCTCTCCCGAGCAGGCGACCGATCATTCGGTCGGATCGTTCGGAAGCAGTAATTCAGGAGGTCCGGCCCCATGGCAAGAGGGGCGGCACGGCTCGTCCGCGTCGCCCCTCGTCCCGTCGCCCGTCCGTCCCGCCGCATGGCGACCGCCGCGGGATCAGGACCGGTGCAGCAGGGACCGCAGCACCTCGTGAAGAGTGGCCTCGGCGTCGGCCACCGCGCCCTTCGAACGCCAGGCCACGAAGCCGTCGGGGCGCACCAGCACGGCGCCCGCGGAATTCGTGCCGTGGACCTCGGCCCAGTGGGCCCCGTCCTCCGGCTCCAGGTCGGCGCCCGGGCCGAAGCCGTACACCGGCAGCCGCACCGACAGCCGGGCGGCGACCCGCCCGGCAGCCCGCCGCCAGGCCGTGTCCCCGCCGTCGGTGAGGAGCACGAAGGTGTCCTCGTACAGATCCAGCGTCGAGAGGCGCGCCCCGGCCCGGCGCACCCACAGATGCGGCGCCCGGCTGCCGGGCCGCCCGTCCAGCAGCACCGCCTCCGGCACCACCGGCTGATGCGGGTCGGTGCCCAGCACGGCGCCCCGGACGTACTGGTAGCCCAGCGCCACCGCGAGCATCCCGGCCTGCCGGCCGCCGCCCACGCCGGGGGCCGCCGAGTACCCCGGGTGGCTGTGCTCGCCGGAACGCGCCGAGGCGCGCGCGCTCGTGGCCCGCGCCACCGGCAGCCGCTCCGCCTCGTAGGTGTCCAGCAGCCCCGGACCCGCCTCGCCCTTCAGCACGGCGGCCAGCTTCCAGGCCAGGTTGTGCGCGTCCTGGATGCCGGTGTTGGAGCCGAACGCCCCGGTGGGCGACATCTCGTGGGCCGAGTCCCCGGCGAGGAACACCCGGCCGGACCTGTACCGCTCCGCGACCCGCTCGGCCGCGTGCCACGGCGCCTTGCCGGTGATCTCGACGTCGATGTCCGGGGCTCCGACCGCGGCGCGGATGTGCGCGGCGCACCGCTCGTCGGTGAAGTCCTCCAGGGTCTCGCCGTCGCCGGGCTGCCACGGCGCGTGGAACACCCAGTCCTTCTCGTTGTCCACCGGCAGCAGCGCGCCGTCCGCCTCGGGGTTGGTGAGGTAGCAGACGATGAAGCGGCGGTCTCCCAGCACCTCGGCGAGCCGCCGCGAACGGAAGGTGATGCTGACGTTGTGGAAGAGGTCGCCGGGCCCCGTCCGGCCGATGCGCAGCTGCTCGCGGATGGGGCTGCGCGGCCCGTCCGCGGCGACCAGGTAGTCCGCGCGCACACTGATGTGCTCACCGGTCTCCCGGCTCTTGAGCGCCGCGTCCACCCCCGCCGAGTCCTGGTCGAAGCTCTGCAGCTCGGTGGAGAACCGCAGATCGCCGCCCTGCGCCAGGGCCTGCTCCAGCAGCACCGGCTCCAGGTCGTTCTGGCTGCACAGGCACCAGCCGGTGGGGCTGATCCGGGAGATTCCGCCGCCCGGGTCGATCTCCTTGAACAGCCACCGCTGGTCGTCGCCGGTGAGCGAACCGGCCTGCAGGATGCCGTGGTTCCCGGCGAGCACCGACGCGGCCGCCCGGACGCCGGGCTCGGCGCCGGCCGTGCGGAACACCTCCATCGTGCGCACGTTGTTGCCCCGCCCGCGCGGATGCGTAGAGGTGGCCCGGTGCTTCTCGACCAGCAGATGCTCGACCCCGAGCCGGCCGAGGAAGAGTGAGGTGGAGAGGCCCACCAGGGAGCCGCCCACGATGAGGACCGGTACGCGGATGTCGACGTTCTCGTTCATCAGTTGCTCCAGCTCGGACACCGTTCGGTTGCCTTGTTCCATGCCCTCGCCGGAGCGGTTCGGACGGCCGCTCACCTGAACGGTTCATAAATCTCGCGCCGCCCGGAGCAGCGTTTCACGATCGGTCACGGAGACGATGCCCGCTGTCACGGGTGCGGACCGTTCACATCCGCCGGGAGAGTCCCCGCTCCGAACGGGAGAGTCCCCGCTCCGAATCCACTCGCCAACCGACGGTTGACGGCATGCCTCCGGGCTGCCCGCGACGCCGTCCTGAAGGAGACCGAATGATGACCAGCACCCTCTCGGACCGGATCTCCCAATCCGCCTTCGACGGTTCCCGACTGCGCGTCGTGCTGCTGCTGGACCTCTACGACGGGGCCCAGCAGCAGTTCCTGGAGGCGTACGAACACCTGCGCAACCAGGTGGCGTCCGTCCCCGGGCACATCAGCGACCAGCTGTGCCAGTCCATCGAGAACCCCTCGCAGTGGCTCATCACCAGCGAATGGGAGAGCGCCCCGCCGTTCCTCGCCTGGGTGAACAGCGAGGAACACGTGGCGACCGTCCAGCCGCTCCACAACTGCGTGCGCGACACCCGTTCGCTGCGCTTCAGCGTCCTGCGGGAGACCGGCAAGGCGTTCGAGCTCGCGCCCGAGACCGCCAAGGGAAAGCTCCAGGCGTCCCCCCGTCTCGGCGACGGAGTGGTGCGCCACGCGCTCACGTTCACCGTTCAGCCCGGCACCGAGGGCATCGTGGCCAAGATCCTCGCCGATTACGAGTCCCCGAAGGCGCGTGTCGACGAAGACACCCGTTTGCGCCGCACCTCGCTTTTCATGCACGGGAACCGCGTCGTACGGGCCATCGAGGTCGAGGGCGACCTGCTCGCCGCCCTGCGTCACGTCGCCCGGCAGCCCGAGGTCCGGGCCGTGGAGGAGGCCCTCAACCCGTATCTGGAGCAGCACCGGGACCTCACCGACCCGGACTCGGCCCGGATGTTCTTCACCCGGGCGGCGCTCCCGACCGTCCACCACGTCACCGCGGGCCGCCACGAGGCCGCGGACCTGCGCCGGCACGCGCTCTTCTACCAGGCCAAGGAGGGCTGCGGCATGGCGCTCGCCCGGCTGCTGGCCGGCCATGACGAGGAGGCGGCCGACGACCCGGCGAGCATCATCGACAGCAGCACCATCTTCCAGCGCGACGACGTCGTCGTCCGGCTCCTCGAAGCGGCCGGCCCCATCGACGCGCGGCCCGCCCAGGTGGTCGGCATCGACGGCCCCGGCAAGGTGGCCCGGCTCGGACGGCTCCTCGACGGCTCCGCCAACACCGTGCCCACCGACGACCTGGAGACCGCGGACTTCCTCAAGAGGGCCGAGATGACGCTGATCACCGATCGGTGCGCCACGGAGTCCTGAACCGCGCATCCGCACCCTGGGGGGTTCTCGCTCAACCCGTCGCTACAACGCGCAATGTGCCAGGAGGAAAGCAGACATGACCACGCACCGGCCACGCATCGTGGACCTCAGCGAGACGCAGCCCAACCGCAGGCGCGGAGGAGACCTTCGCGCCATGCTCACGCCGACTGCGGTGGGCGCCACCAGCGGCTTCATGGGGCTGGCGATCGTTCAGCCCGGCGACCGCATCGGCGAGCACTACCACCCGTACTCCGAGGAGTTCGTGTACGTCGTCCAGGGCCTCCTGGAAGTCGACCTGGACGACGAGCCGTACCGCATGCGGCCCGACCAGGGTCTGCTGATCCCTCCCCACATGCGCCACCGGTTCCGGAACGTGGGGGACGTCGAGGCGCGCATGGTCTTCCATCTCGGCCCGCTCGCCCCCCGTCCGGAACTCGGCCACGTCGACACCGAGCACACCGGGTCCGCCGACCGCGTCGCACCGCCGGAGCGGACGGAGGCCCCCTCATGACCCGACGGGTGGCGGTCACCGGTGTCGGTGTCGTAGCCCCCGGCGGCGTCGGCGCACCGGCGTTCTGGGACCTCCTCGCGAACGGGCGGACCGCGACCAGGGGCATCACGCTCTTCGACCCGGCGGGCTTCCGCTCCCGCATCGCCGCCGAGTGCGACTTCGACCCGGCGGAGCACGGGCTGGACGCCGACCGGATCGCCCGGTCGGACCGCTACGTCCAGTTCGCGATGGTGGCCGCCAGGGAGGCCCTCGACGACGCCGGACTCGACCTGGAGAAGACGGACCCCTGGCGGATGGGGGTGTCGCTGGGCACCGCGGTCGGCGGCACCACCCGGCTGGAGCACGACTACGTCGCCGTCAGCGACCGCGGCGCCCGCTGGGACGTCGACCACCGGTCCGCCGGGCCGCACCTGGAACGGGCCTTCTCGCCCAGCACCCTGGCCTCGGCGGTCGCCGAGCAGATCGGCGCGCACGGCCCGGTGCAGACCGTGTCCACGGGCTGCACCTCCGGCCTCGACGCGGTCGGGTACGCCTTCCAGTCCATCGAGGAGGGCCGGGTCGACGTGTGCGTCGCCGGGGCCTCCGACTCACCCATCACCCCGATCACCGTGGCGTGCTTCGACGCGATCAAGGCCACCTCGCCCAACAACGACGACCCGGAGCACGCCTCCCGGCCCTTCGACGCCCGCCGCGACGGCTTCGTCATGGGGGAGGGCGGCGCGGTGCTCGTCCTGGAGGAGCTGGAGCACGCCCGGGCCCGCGGCGCGACCGTGTACTGCGAGATCGCCGGGTACGCCACCTTCGGCAACGCGTACCACATGACCGGGCTGACCGCCGAGGGACTGGAGATGGCCGAGGCGATCGACCGCGCCCTCGGCCACGCCCGGATCGACGGCTCGCAGATCGACTACGTCAACGCGCACGGCTCGGGCACCAAGCAGAACGACCGGCACGAGACGGCCGCCGTCAAGCGGGCCCTGGGCGCGCACGCCTACGACGTGCCGATGAGTTCGATCAAATCCATGGTCGGCCACTCACTGGGGGCGATCGGGGCCATAGAGATCGCCGCCTGCGTACTCGCCCTGGTCCACCAGACCGTACCGCCGACGGCGAACTACGAGAGCCCGGACCCGGAATGCGATCTCGACTACGTGCCGCGCACCGCACGTCCCCTGAAGCTGCGCAGCGTCCTCTCGGTCGGCAGCGGCTTCGGCGGGTTCCAGTCCGCGGTGGCCCTGACCAGGACAGGTGGGAGGACGCCATGAGAACCCGCAGAGCCCGGCGCACCGTCGTCACCGGGATCGGTGTGGTCGCCCCCAGCGGGAACGACACCGAAGCCTTCTGGAAGCGGACGCAGGAGGGCACGAGCGTCCTCGACCGGGTCTCCCGCGAGGGCTGCGAGCATCTGCCGCTGCGGGTCGCCGGCGAGGTCCGCGGCTTCGAGGCGACCGAACTGATCGAGGAGCGCTTCGTCGTCCAGACCGACCGCTTCACCCACTTCGCGATGGCCGCGGCGGACATCGCCCTGGAGGACGCCCGGCTGGGGCGCGCCGACTACCAGGACTCGCCGTTCGACGTCGGCGTGGTGACCGCCGCGGGCTCCGGCGGCGGAGAGTTCGGCCAGCGCGAACTCCAGCGGCTGTGGGGACAGGGCTCCACCTATGTGGGCCCGTACCAGTCCATCGCCTGGTTCTACGCCGCCAGCACCGGCCAGATCTCGATCCGGGGCGGCTTCAAGGGGCCGTGCGCCGTCGTGGCCGCCGACGAGGCGGGCGGCCTGGACGCGCTGGCCCACGCCGCCCGCACCATCCGGGGCGGCGCGGGGGCGGTGGTGGTCGGCGCGGCCGAGGCGCCGCTGGCCCCCTACTCGGTGGTCTGCCAGCTCGGCTACGCCGACCTGAGCACCCGCGACGAACCCACCCACGCCTATCTGCCGTTCACCGCCGACGCCTGCGGCTTCGTGCCGGCCGAGGGCGGCGCCATGCTGGTCGTGGAGGAGGAGCAGGCGGCGCTCCGGCGCGGCGCCCGGGTCCGGGCCGAACTCGCCGGACACGCCGCCACGTTCACCGGAGCGTCCCGCTGGGAGGAGTCCCGAGAGGGCCTCGCCCAGGCGATCATCGGCGCGCTGCGGGAGGCCGACTGCGCACCGGACGAGATCGACGTGGTCTTCGCCGACGCCCTCGGCGTACCGGCCGCCGACCGCGCCGAGGCGCTCGCGATCGCCGACGCGCTCGGCGCGCACGGCCGGCAGGTCCCCGTGACGGCGCCCAAGACCGGCACCGGCCGCGCCTACTGCGGGGCCCCGGTGCTGGACACGGCCGCCGCCGTCCTCGCCATGGAGAACGCCCTGATACCCCCCACGCCGAACGTCTACGAGGTGTGCCACGACCTCGACGTCGTCACCGGCGGCGCCCGCCCCGCGGAACTGCGGACGGCGCTGGTGCTCAGCCGAGGGCTCATGGGCTCCAACGCGGCCATGGTGCTGCGGGCCTCCACCGACACCTCATCGTGAGAAGGAGAAGTCCTCATGACCGACCGACTGACCTACACCGAACTCGCCGCCCTGATGAAGAAGGGCGCCGGACTCACCGTGGATCCCGGCGAGATGGAGAAGAGCCCCGGGACCGCCTTCGACGAGTTCGGCCTCGACTCGCTGGGCCTCCTCGGCATCGTGGGCGTGCTGGAGAACCGCCACGGCAGGGCGCTGCCCACCGACGCCGACCGCTGCAAGACCCCCCGTGAATTCCTCGACCTGGTCAACAACAGCCTGATGCAAGGAGCCTGACGTGTCCGGACACACCGAGAACGAGATCACCGTCGCCGCACCCCTGGACCTGGTCTGGGACATGACGAACGACCTGGAGAACTGGCCGAACCTGTTCAGCGAGTACGCCTCGGTCGAGATCCTCGAACGCGACGGCGACCGCACCAGGTTCCGTCTGACCATGCACCCCGACGAGAACGACAAGGTCTGGAGCTGGGTCTCCGAGCGGACCGTCGACCGCGCAGCCCGCACCGTCCGCGCGCGCCGCGTCGAGCCGGGCCCCTTCCAGCACATGGACATCCGCTGGGAGTACTCCGAGGTGTCCGGCGGCACGAGGATGCGCTGGACCCAGGACTTCGCGATGCGGCCCGACGCCCCCGTCGACGACGCGTGGATGACCGACAACATCAACCGCAACTCGAAGATCCAGATGGGGCTCATCCGGGACAAGGTCGAACGGTGCGCCCGCGAGGGCCGCACCGCGCCGGTGACGGCCGGCTGACCCCCGTCACCTCTCCCACGGCCCGGCACCCGGTCGCCCCGGGTGCCGGGCCGGGACCGAGAAAGGCACGCAACGATGCACCACGCCCTGATCGTCGCCCGGATGGCACCGGGCTCGGCTCCCGACATCGCCCGGCTGTTCGCCGCCTCCGACAGCACCGAGCTGCCGCACCTCGTCGGCGTCACCCGGCGCAAGCTCTTCCAGTTCGGCGACGTCTACCTGCATCTGATCGAGTCCGAGCGCCCGCCGGGCCCGGAGATCGCCAAGGTGACGCAGCACCCCGAGTTCCGGTCCATCAGCGAGAAGCTCACCGCGTACGTGAGCGCGTACGACCCCGAGACCTGGCGCGGCCCCAAGGACGCCATGGCCCACGAGTTCTACCGGTGGGAGCGCGACGCCACCGGGTAGCCCCCGGCACGCACGGCGCCCCGGGTCCGGCTGCCGGACCCGGGGCGCCGTGCGTCGCGCGCGGCCTCACAGCCTGTTCGGAGGCCGTCCGACAGGCTCTCCTCAGCCGGGGACCACGCACTCGAAGGCGTGCAGATAGGCGTTGACCGGCACGACCCGGTCGATCAGCAGGCCGGCCTCCGAGATCCGGCCGACCATGCTCTCCCTGGTGTGCTTCGCACCGCCGACGTTCAGGAGCAGCAGCAGGTCCATCGCGGTGGTGAACCGCATCGAGGGGGAGTCGTCGACGAGGTTCTCGATGACGACGACGCGGGCGCCGGGGCGGGCCGCGGCGATGACGTTGCGCAGGGTCCTGCGCGTGCTGTCGTCGTCCCACTCCAGGATGTTCTTGATGATGTAGAGGTCGGCCCTGACCGGGATCGCCTCGCGGCAGTCCCCGGCCACGATCCGGGCCCGGCCGGCGAGCGCCCCCTCGTCGCGCAGCCGGGCGTCCGCCCGGGCCACCACGCCCGGCAGGTCCATCAGGGCGCCGCGCAGCGACGGGTGCTTCTCCAGCAGGCTCGCCAGCACGTGCCCCTGGCCGCCGCCGATGTCGGCGACCTCGGACACCCCCGTGAGATCGAGGAGCTCGGCGACGTCCAGCGCGGACTGCACACTGGAGGTGGTCATGGCCCGGTTGAAGGTCTGCGCCGACTCGTGCGCGTCCTGGTGCAGGTAGTCGAAGAAGCCCTTGCCGTGCACGTCCGGGAAGACGGTCCGGCCGGTGCGCACCGCGTCGTCGAGGCGCGGCCAGACGTCCCAGGTCCAGGGCTCGGTGCACCACAGGCAGATGTGGCGCAGGCTGTCGGGGGCGTCCTCGCGCAGCAGGCGGGACATCTCGGTGTGGGCGAAGCACCCGTCCGGGGTCTCGGTGAAGATCCCGTAGCAGGACAGGGCGCGCAGCAGCCGACGCAGCGGCGCGGGCTCGGCGCCCACCAGGGCCGCGAGCTCCCGCACGTCGGCGGGCGTCTCGCCCAGCGCGTCGGCGACGCCGAGGCGGGCCGCCGCGCGCACGGCGGCGGCCCGCGCCGCGCCGAAGGCGATCTCGCGGAGCTGCATGGAGGGCTGAGGGGCCGCGCCCGCGTGCGGGGCGGCGGCGCGGGCGGCGGCCGGGGCCTCGGGGGCGGTGGTCGATGCGGGGGTGGTGCTCACAGTGGTCATGCCGATTCGCTTCTCCTCGTGCGGGGTGCGCCGGTCAGCACATCCCGGCGGGTGTGGACTTCGTGCAGACGTTGCCGACGAAGGTGTTGTTCTTGCCGGTGTCCCCGTCGGCCAGGTCGGAGGGCTTGTTGCCGAGAACGACGTTGCCGCTGACGGTGTTGCCGTTGTTCTTCGCGCCCACGAAGCTCTTGAACAGCACGACGCCGCCGGACATCGGCGTGGCGCCCGTGTTGTCGCTGATCGTGTTCGAGCGCACCCGGGTGTCCTCCGCGCCGGTGAGCACGATGCCGGAGCCCTGGATGGCGGGGAGCCGCTCGGTCTTCGGGCAGTACTTGTTGTTGCCGGTGATCCGGTTGGAGCTGATCGTCATCGCCCCGGCCTGCGGTCTGCCCTCGTCGCCCACCACGAACACCCCGGTGCAGTTCCTGGTGAACGTGTTGTCGTGGACGGTGAGGTTTCTGACGCGCCGGGCGGTGAAGCCGATCCGGTTGTCCGTCAGCGTGTTGTCCTGGAGCTCGGTGCCCCGGGTGTCGGTGGCGCCGCCCTCCTCGGAGACGGTGTTCGCGACGAAGACGCCGGCGTCGCCGTTGGCGCGCGCCGTGTTGCCGGCGAACCTGCCCCGGGTGGAGCGTTCCTGGGCGATGCCCCAGACGCCGTTGCGCTCGGCGGTCACCCGGCGCACGGACAGCCGGTCCGTCCAGGAGGCCCAGACCCCGTGCTTCTGGAAGCCGGAGACGGTCAGCGAGTCGACGGTCACGCCGTCGACGGTGTGACCGGGGCGGCCCAGGACGCAGATCCCGCTGCCGGCCTTCGTACAGGCGTCCGCGGCCCGCGTGCCCTTCGCCGCGGGCCGGATGACGGTGCGGTCGCCGTAGCCGCGCAGGGTGAGACCGGCCTTGGCGACCAGGACGGACTCCCGGTACGTGCCGGGCTGCACGACGACGGTGTCACCCGGCCGGGCGGCGTCCACCGCCTTCTGGATCGACTGGCCGGGCCGCACCACCAGCGGTGCGGCGGCCTGGGCGGACGGTATGGCCGTGCCGAGTCCGGCGGCCGAGACGACCAGGACCGGGGCGGCCACGGCCGGGACGAGACTCTTCAAGTGTCGTTTCCTCATATGCCGAAGCTAGGGGCGTTCTCCCCCCGCTGCCACATAGGGTGAGCGGTCGGGTACCGGGGGTACCCGCAATGGCGCACCACGCGGCCCGTCGCGCCGGGCGCGGACGGCGGCCGCCCGGCGGCGGCGCACCCGCCCCGCGCACCGCGCGGCGGAGCCGTTCGGGTGCCTCACGGCGCCCCGGCGGCCCCGGATCCGCCGGGGCGCCGCCGTCAGTCCTCCGTGCCGCGCGGCCCCGCCGCGACCGCGCGTGCCCAGCGGTAGTCGGCCTTCCCGCTCGGGGAGCGCTGGATCTGCGGGATGATCACCAGCCGCCGCGGGATCTTGTAGCCCGCCAGCCGGCTCCGGCAGTGCGCCTGGACGTCGTCGAGCGACGGTTCCGCGGCCCCCTCGCGCAACTGCACCACCGCGGCCACATGGCTGCCCCACCGCTCGTCGGGCACCCCCGCGACCAGCGCGTCGTACACGTCCGGATGGGCCTTCAGCGCCTGCTCGACCTCCTCCGGGTACACCTTCTCGCCACCGGTGTTGATGCACTGCGAGCCCCGGCCCAGGACCGTGACGATGCCGTCCTCGTCCACGGTCGCCATGTCGCCGAGCAGCACCCAGCGCCGGCCGTCCCGCCGGAAGAACGTCTCCGCCGTCTTGCGCGGGTCGTTGTAGTAGCCGAGCGGCACATGGCCGCACTGGGCCAGGCGTCCCGGCTCGCCCGTCCGCACGGGTTCACAGGTCGCCGGATCCACCACGGCCGTACGGGAGTTGACCTGGAGCCGGAACCCCTTCTCCGGGCCCGAGTCGGGCGTCGCCGTGCCGTTGAACCCGGACTCCGACGACCCGAAGTTGTTCAGCAGCATGGCCGTCGGCACCAGCTCCTGGAACTCCGCGCGCACCGAGTCCGACATGATCGCGCCCGAGCTGGAGACGGAGAACAGCGACGAGCAGTCGACGCCCCGCAACGGCCCCCGCAGCGCGTCGATCAGCGGCCGGAGCATCGCGTCGCCCACCAGGGAGACGCTGGTGACCTTCTCCTTCGCGATCGTCCGCAGCACCTCCTCCGGTACGAACTTCCGGTGGAGCACGACCCGTTGCCCGAAGTCGAAGGCGATGAAGGCGGTCAGCGTGGAGGTGCCGTGCATCAGCGGGGGAGTGGGGAAGAACGTGATCCCGTCCCCGCCCGCGGCCACCCGCTCGGCCAGCTCCTGCGGGGACTTCACCGGCTCGCCGGTCGGCGCGCCGCCGCCGAGACCGGAGAAGAAGAGGTCCTCCTGGCGCCACATCACCCCCTTGGGCATGCCCGTGGTGCCGCCGGTGTAGATGATGAACTGATCGTCGGCGGACCGCGGCGCGAACCCGCGCTCCGGACTCCCGGCCGCCTCCGCGTCCGCGTACGCCACGGCGTCCGGACCCCGGCTCCCCGCCGCCGGCGCGCCCACCCGGACCAGATGGCGCAGGGTCGGCGCCTTCGGGGCGGCGGCCCCCACCCGGTCGTCGAACTCCGCGTCGAAGACCAGTGCCGCCAGATCCGCGTCACGGTAGAGGTAGGCCAGCTCCTCCTCGACGTACCGGTAGTTGACGTTGACCGGAACGAGCCGGGCCTTGAGGCAGGCCAGGAGCGTCTGGAGGTACTCGACCCCGTTGTAGAGATGGAGCCCCACGTGCTCCCCGACGGCGATCCCCGCGTCCAGCAGGTGGTGGGCGACGCGGTTGGCGGCCGCGTCCAGCTGCGCGTACGTCAGCCGGCGCTCCGCTCCCGTGCCGGGATGGTCGACGTAGACCAGCGCCTCGCGTTCCGGGACCGCGTCGACGACCGACTCGAACAGGTCGGCAAGGTTGTACTCCACCATTCCTCCTGACCCCGGATGCTCCTGACTGACACGGCGTCATTAGAGCGCCGGGACGCACAAGTGGGAAGGGCGTCGCCGCAATAGATCTGACTGACTGTCAGAAAGCTATTGAACTGGCCACCCGCCTCCTGCAACCTGTTCCAGTGCCGTGACCGGCGGACCCGGCCACGCCGCGCCGCCCGGCCCGCACGCCCGGAGGCCGCGGCGCCAGGACTCGGAACGGGAGGCAGGCAATGGGCGGTACCGAACACCTCACCGTGCGGCGCGAGGGCGCCACCATGGTGCTCACCCTGAACAGGCCCGAGGCGAGGAACGCCCTCTCGCTGCCGATGCTGGTCGGTCTCCACGACGGCTGGCTCGCCGCAGACGCGGACGACTCGGTCCGCTCGATCGTCCTCACCGGCGCCGGCGGCTGCTTCTGCGCCGGGATGGACCTCAAGGCGCTCGCCGGCGAGGGGATGGACGGCGACCGGTACCGCGACCGGATGACCGCGGATCCCGACCTGCACTGGAAGGCGATGCTGCGCCACCACCGCCCCCGCAAACCGGTCGTCGCCGCCGTCGAGGGGCCGTGCGTCGCGGGCGGCACCGAGATCCTCCAGGGCACCGACATCCGGATCGCCGGGGCGGGCGCCACCTTCGGCCTCTTCGAGGTCCGGCGCGGCCTCTTCCCCATCGGCGGCTCGACGGTGCGGCTCCCGCGCCAGATCGCCCGCACCCACGCGCTGGAGATGCTCCTCACCGGGCGCCCCTACAGCGCCGAGGAGGCCGCCGCCATCGGGCTGATCGGCCGCGTCGTGCCCGAGGGCGCCGCGCTGGAACAGGCCCTCGACGTGGCCGAGCGGATCAACGCCTGCGGACCGCTCGCCGTCGAGGCGGTCAAGGCGTCCGTCTACGAGAGCGCCGACCTGACCGAGACCGAGGGCCTCGCCGCCGAACTGAAGCGCGGTTGGCCGGTCTTCGCCACCGACGACGCCAAGGAAGGCGCCCGCGCCTTCGCCGAGAAGCGCCCGCCCGTCTACCGGCGCTCCTGACCCGAGGAGGCAACCGTGACCGAAACCCTCAGCGCACCCCTGGTGGTCGAATTCCCCTTCACCCGCTCCCTCGGCCCGGTCCAGAGCGCCTTCCTCACCGGCCTGCGCGAACGCACCGTCCTCGGCGTGCGGACCGACGACGGGAAGATCCTCGTCCCGCCCGTCGAGTACGACCCCGTCACCGCCCGGGAGATCCGCGAACTCACCGAGGTCGCCGCCACCGGCACCGTCACCACCTGGGCCTGGAACCCCGACCCGCGCCCCCGCCAGCCCCTCGCCACCCCCTTCGCCTGGGTCCTGGTGCGACTCGACGGCGCCGACACCGCCCTCCTGCACGCCCTGGACGCCCCCGGCCCCGAGGCCGTCCGCACCGGCATGCGGGTACGGATCCGCTGGGCCCCCGACCGCACCGGCGCCATCACCGACATCGCCTGCTTCGAACCGTACGACGGGGAGCCCGGCCGGCCCGCCCCGCACGACGGCGCGTTCGACGGCCCCGTCACCGGCATCGTCGCCCCCGCCCGGCTCGACTACCGCTACACCCCCGGCCGCGCCCAGGGCGGCTACCTCGAAGCGCTCGCCGAGCGGCGCATCATGGGCGAACGCTGCCCGTCCTGCGACAAGGTGTACGTGCCGCCCCGCGGCGCCTGCCCCACCTGCGGCGTCGCCACCGCGGAACAGGTCGAGGTCGGCCCGCGCGGCACCGTCACCACGTTCTGCGTCGTCAACATCAAGGCGGCCCACACGGCGAACCTCGGCATCGAGGTCCCCTACGTCTACGCGCACATCGCCCTCGACGGCGCGGACCTCGCGCTGCACGCGCGGATCGGCGGCATCCCGTACGACCGGGTGCGCATGGGCCTGCGGGTCGAACCCGTCTGGACCGAGGGAGCGCGTCACCCCGACCACTACCGGCCGACCGGCGAGCCGGACGCCGACTACGACGCGTACAAGGAGCTGCTGTAGATGCGAGACGTGGCGATCGTCGCCTTCGCGCAGACCGACCACCTGCGCCGCACCGACGAACTCTCCGAGGTCGAGATGCTGATGCCGGTGCTGCACCGGGTCCTCGACGAGACCGGGCTCAGGACCGCCGACCTCGGGTTCGTCTGCTCCGGCTCCAGCGACTACCTGGCGGGCCGCGCCTTCTCCTTCACCATGGCGCTCGACGGCGTCGGCGCCTACCCGCCGGTCTCCGAGTCCCATGTGGAGATGGACGGCGCCTGGGCGCTGTACGAGGCATGGGTCAAGATCCGGACCGGCCGGGCCGACACCGCGCTCGTCTACTCCTACGGAAAGTCCTCGCCCGGCACGGTGCGCGACGTGCTCACCCGCCAGCTCGACCCCTACTACGCCGCCCCGCTCTGGCCGGACTCCGTCGCCCTCGCCGCCCTCCAGGCCCAGGCCCTGATCGACGCGGGCGACACCGACGAGACCGCGCTCGCCGCCATCGCCGCCCGCAACCGCGCCGCCGCCGCGGACAACCCGCACGCCCAGCTGGCCGGGCCCGTGCCGCCCGGCGACTACGTGGTGCGGCCGCTGCGCACCGGCGACTGCCCGCCCATCGGGGACGGCGCGGCCGCCGTGATCCTCGCCGCCGGCGACACCGCGCGGGCCCTGTGCCCCCGCCCCGCCTGGATCCGCGGCATCGACCACCGCATCGAGGCCCACGGCCTCGGCGTCCGCGAGCTGACCCGGTCCCCGTCCGCCCGGCTCGCCGCCGAACGCGCCGGAGCCTTCGAACGCCCCGTGGACACCGCCGAGCTGCACGCCCCGTTCACCTCCCAGGAAGTCGTGCTGCGCGACGCGCTGCGACTGGACGACACCGTCACCGTCAACCCGTCCGGCGGCGCGCTCGCCGCCAACCCCGTCATGGCCGCCGGACTGATCCGGCTCGGCGAGGCCGCCGCCCGCATCCACCGCGGCGCGTCCGACCGGGCGCTCGCCCACGCCACCTCCGGGCCCTGCCTGCAACAGAACCTGGTCGCCGTACTCGAAGGGGAGAGCGCTCATGTCTGAGGAGCCCGTGGCCGTCGTCGGCGTCGGCCAGACCAAGCACGTCTCCGCCCGCCGGGACGTCTCCATCGCCGGACTCGTCCGCGAGGCCGCCGTCCGCGCGCTGGAGGACGCCGGGCTCACCTGGGCGGACGTCGACGCCGTCGTCATCGGCAAGGCCCCCGACTTCTTCGAGGGCCTGATGATGCCGGAGCTGTACCTCGCCGACGCGCTCGGCGCCGTCGGCAAGCCCATGACGCGGGTGCACACCGCGGGCTCGGTCGGCGGCTCCACCGCGCTCGTCGCCGCCGACCTGGTCTCCGCCCGGGTGCACCGCACCGTCCTCACCGTCGCCTTCGAGAAGCAGTCCGAGTCCAACGCCATGTGGGGCCTCTCGCTGCCGATCCCCTTCCAGCAGCCGCTGCTCGCCGGGGCGGGCGGCTTCTTCGCCCCGCATGTGCGGGCCTACATGCGCCGCACCGGGGCGCCCGACACGACCGGCTCCCTCGTCGCGTACAAGGACCGCCGCAACGCGCTGAAGAACCCGTACGCGCACATCCACGATCCGGACATCACCCTGGAGAAGGTCAGGTCCTCGCCGATGCTCTGGGACCCGATCCGCTACTCGGAGACCTGCCCGTCCTCCGACGGGGCCTGCGCCATGATCCTCACCGACCGCGCCGGGGCGGACCGCTCGCCGCACGCGCCCGCCTGGGTGCACGGCGGCGCCATGCGCAGCGAACCGACCCTCTTCGCGGGCAAGGACTTCGTCTCGCCGCGCGCCGGACGGGACTGCGCCGCCGACGTGTACCGGCAGGCCGGCGTCGACGACCCCCGGCGGGAGATCGACGTGGTGGAGATGTACGTGCCGTTCTCCTGGTACGAGCCCATGTGGCTGGAGAACCTCGGCTTCGCGGACGAGGGCGAGGGCTGGAAGCTCACCGAGTCCGGCGTCACCGCACTCGACGGCGACCTCCCCGTGAACCCCTCGGGCGGCGTGCTCTCCACCAACCCCATCGGCGCCTCCGGCATGATCCGCTTCGCCGAGGCCGCGTTGCAGGTACGGGGACGGGCGGGCGAGCACCAGGTCGAGGGGGCGCGCAGGGCGCTCGGCCACGCCTACGGCGGCGGGGCGCAGTTCTTCTCGATGTGGCTGGTCGGCTCCGAACCCCCCAGCAGCTGACCGCTCCCTGCCCTCGCCCCGCTCCCGCCCCGGCCGGCCGGTCCGTGCCCGGACGGCCGACGCCCGGCCGGCCCCGCCCGGGTGTCCGGCGCGCGCCGGAGCGCCCCGGCCCGCGCCGCCCCGGCTCCGTGACGTGAGCCGGGACACGTACCATGTCCGCATGTCGTTCCTCCGCCGCCGCAGCGCCGCCACCCCCGCCGGCCCCGACTTCGACGTCCTGGCCATGGACCCGGGGGACTGGCCCGGAAACCTCGGCGCGGGTCTGCTGCCCGCGCCGGACGGCAGCTGCCAGGGGGTCTTCCTGCGGTACGACCTGTTCGGCGGCCGGGGCCCCGCGATGATCATCGGCAACCTGCCGGAGGGCTCGCCCGCCCGGGAGACCGAGGAGGGCCAGATCCCGTTCGAGGTCGCCCAGCTGCTGCTCGCGCTGGAGAACGACGAACCGGTCGAGGTCACCGGCACCGAGGACATGCCGGTGATGCAGGGGGACAACCTGCTGATCGTCCGCCGGATCAAGCTCTCCGAGAGCCGGATCTCCTGCGTCCAGTTCGACCGGAGCGACGGCGTGCTCGTCACCATCGCCAGCTGGGACCGGCCGATCACCGACGATCTGTACGCCCTGCTGAAGCCCCTGCCCGCCGAGCTGTTCCAGCAGGGCTGAAACGTCCCTTCGGCGCAGCCGCGCACCCAGGGGGCGCGCGGCTGCGGGGCCGTCGGGGGCGGGGCGCCGGGGCGGCCGCGAGCGGACGCTACACACCACTGCCCGAGAGCTGGGCGAACAACGTCGTCACCCGGGCCGCCGACACACCGAGCCCGCGGGGACCGTTCAGATGCCACGGGGCGCCCGCGCCCCCGCGCAGGTCCTGCTCACGGTAGCGCCGGCAGCCCCGGTGCCAGATCAGGATGCCCGCCAGCCAGTGCTTCAGCTCCCGCACATACCCGGCCAGGATCTCCCGCGCCTCCGCGCCGAGCCCGAAGTCGTCGTACAGCACCGGGAGTTCCTGCTCGGCGACGTGCAGGAACTGCCGCAGCCTGGAGTTCATCAGGTCGTGCACGATCCGCACGCCGGTGGGGTAGTCCACCCCGAAGAAGTTCTGCACCACCAGCACCCCGTTGTGGACCTCGCCCTCGTACTCGATCTCCTTCTGGTACGAGAACAGGTCGTTGAGCAGGCACGCGTAGTCCGCGGCCGCGTTCTCCAGCGAACGCAGCGGGCCGCTGCGGTAGATCTCCTCCGGAACCTTCCGCCCGTGTCCCAGCCGGCTGAGACTCATCGTGAGATCGGAGCCGAACGTCGCGCGCCGCATCTCGACGTAGTCCACCGGATCGGGGATGCGGTTCTGCACCTGGTTCGCCAGCTCCCACACCCAGCTCGCGGTCATGTCCTCGACCGCCTTGCGGAACGCGCGCCGCGCCCCCTCGTCCATCGGGGCCGAGGTCTTCGCCCACAGGTCCCCGAGTCCCCGCTCCAGGGCGTTGACCGGTTCGGGGGTCCCCGACCCGTCCAGCGGCATGAACAACGAGAGCCGCTCGTTGGCGAGCTTGGCCCCCGCCAGGTCGCGGGCCCGCCCGTGCACCACCGGGAACCAGTCGTCGCCGTACGTCCCCCAGGTCAGCCACTGGGAGGAGAGGTCCAGCTCCTCCGCCGTCGCGTCGGGATGCAGCCCCGCCGCGCACAACGGCAGGTCGAACGCGACGAGCCGCTCCTCGTCCCAGATGTGCGAGCCGGGCACGCCCGGCTGCGCCTCCAGGATGCCCATCCGGCGCGACCAGTCGACGATCCGCACCCGCGCGCCCTCAAGGTGCGGGCTCAGCGTCGTGCCGAACGGCAGCTCGAAGTCGGGCAGCAGGGACGGGCCCACGTACTGGTACGGCACATGGCTGTGACTGCGCAGCCGGGCCGACTCCGAGCGGCGGGTCAGCCGGATCGAGGCCGCGGCCATGCCGAAGCCGGGCGCGGCGTCGCCCGCCCCGCCGCCGTTCATGTAGCGGCTCGAGCGCATGTGCCACTCATGACCGCCCGACTGCCAGTCCTGCAGTCCCTTCACATACGCCAGGACCGCCGCCGTCTGCGCCGGGTCCAGCCCCTTCTCCGCGCAGAGCGGGCCGAGTTCGGTGAGCGCGGTGTTCTCGAACTGCTGGAGCCGGGACGTCAGCAGATCGTTCACCGCCTCGGCGGCCTCCTGCGTCGAGCACCCCAGGAAGTGCTCCAGGACCAGCACGCCGTTGCTGTTCTCGCCCTCGTCCTCGACCTCGCGCTGGTACGAGAAGAGGTCGTTGCGCAAATGCACGCCGTCCGAGAAGGCGTCCCGCAGCACCCGCAGGGCGCGCTCGCCGGCCACGGCCTCGGGGACCTCCGCGCCCGCCGCGTACTCCACCAGGCCCGCCGACCAGGGGGCCCCGCCCACCTTGCGACGCATCTCGATGTACTCGACGGGGTTCGCGATGCGCCCCTCGTCGATGTTGGCGAGCTCCCACAGCGACTCGTCGAGGAGGTTCTTCGTCGCCTCGGCGAACCGGGCCCGCCAGGCGTCGGACATGCCCGGCACCGTCCGCGCCCACAGGTCGGCCAGCCCCGCCTCGACCGGATTCGTGGCCTCGGGCACCGCCGCGCCGCGGTCCATCGGCATGAACGCCGGCAGACGGTCCAGATATCGCTTGCCGCCCTCGCGGTCGAGGGTGCGCTTGAACAGCTCCAGGAAGTGGTCGTCGAAGAAGAAGACCCACACATACCAGTCGGTGACCAGCGAGAGCGCGTCGGACGAGCAGTCCGGGTGGGTGTACGCGCACAGCAGCGCGTAGTCGTGGGAGTCGAGGTCCTTCTCCTCCCAGACGCCCGAACCCTCCAGCATGCCCATGCCGCGCGCCCACTCCTTGGTGTGCCGCCGGGCCTCCTCGACGTGAGGGTTGAGCCGCGCCGGATGGGGGACGTAGAAGTCCGGCAGGGTGAAGGGCTGAGCCATGGGTGTACGGCCTTTCCGAGATCTCGCCGTGCGCACGCCGCACGGACCGGGTGTCCGCGCGAGCACTACCCTTCGGCCGTTCGGGGCACGCACATCCGCAATTAGTCACATAAGCAGTCCGCTTGATGCTGTCGCGCGCGGACCCGTGGCCGGCCGGGCGCGGGTGGGCCCCAAGCGGCGAAAGACGCCGGCGGCGCACCCCGAGGATTCCTTCCGGCCGCAGGTCGGAGTACCCGTCAGTGGTCTGGTCCAGTGGCTCGCCCGGCGTCCCGTGCCGCACTCTTGACGCGCTGTCATCCCGGGCCGGAGAGTGTGCGCGCACGGCGGAACGAGCGTTCGGATCAAGAGCGTTCGCCCGTACGTCTCTCCACGCACGGCTCCAGGAAGGGTTGTCATGACGTCCAAGCAGAGGACCGGACTCGCCGTCGCCTTGACGACGGTCGGCGCACTGAGCATGGCGCTGCTCAGTCCCGCGACGCCGGCCGGCGCCGCCCCGGTGCGGCCGGAGTGCCCACGCGTCCTCGCGTGCGACTGGGTGCCGGCCGCCTACCAGCAGACGGGCGATCCCGCCGACAAGGAGACGTACGGGAACTACGACACCTCCGACCGCCCGCACAACAACAAGATCCGGTTCATCGTCCTGCACGACACCGAGGAGGACTTCGACACCACGCTGAAGATCTTCCAGAACCCGCTGAAGCAGACCTCCGCCCACTACGTGGTCCGCTCCTCCGACGGCCATGTCACGCAGATGGTCCGGAACAAGGACGTCGCCTGGCAGGCGGGCAACTGGTACGTCAACAGCCACTCCATCGGCATCGAGCAGGAGGGGGTCGCCGTCGAGGGCGCCAAGTGGTACACCCCCGAGATGTACCGCTCCACCGCCGAGCTGGTGCGCTACCTCGCCGCCAAGTACGACATCCCGCTGGACCGCCAGCACATCATCGGCCACGACGGCGTGCCGCCCACCAGCGCCTCCGGCACCCGGAACATGCACTGGGATCCCGGAACGTACTGGGACTGGAACCGGTTCATGGCCCTGCTCGGCGAACCCGCCATGCCGAGCGGCTCCACGCGCAGTCAACTCGTCACTGTCAGCCCGGACTTCAAGAAGAACAAGCAGGCGTTCCGGGACTGCGAGAAGGGCGTCGACCTGCCCGTCCAGGGCTCCAGCGCCGTGCCGCTGCACACCGCGCCCTCCGAGGACGCGCCGCTCTTCTCCGATCCCGGCCTGCACACCGACGGCTCTCCCGGCACCAACTGCGTCGCCGACTGGGGCAGCAAGATCAGCGCCACCCAGCAGGCCGTCGTCGCGGACCGGGTCCCCGGCTGGACGGCGATCTGGTGGTACGGCCAGAAGGCGTGGTTCCGCACCCCGGCCCACACCCGGACCACCGTCCCCACCTCCGGATACGTGGTCAGGCCCAAGGCGGGACGCACCGAGGTGCCGGTCTACGGCGTCGCGTACCCGGAGAAGTCCGACTATCCGGCGGACTTCACGGACCAGCGGGTGGGGACGCCCCTGCAGTACACCATCAAGGCGGGACAGTCCTACCCCGGCGGCGGCGAGGCTCCCACCGGCTACTTCTACTCCCCGACGATCGACTCCTCGTACGCCTACGACCACGCCTACTTCCGGGGCAAGGAGAAGTATGTGACCGTGCAGATCGGCCACCGGATCGCCTTCGTCAAGGCATCGGACGTGGACATCGTGCGCGCGCGCTGACGCGTCAGCAGAGGCGCGGGCCGTCCGCCGCCGGCGGCGGGCAGCCCGTGACCGCCGACCGCCGACCGGCCGCTCCGGCGGCGGGACGCGGACGCCACGCACGACGGCGCCGCGGGCCCGGTGTGTCGGCACCGGACCCGCGGCTCATCCCCCTGGGAAGGGTCAGCGTGTGCCGACCGCGGCACGGACGGCACGGCGGGCCAGAGCACAGTCGTCGTGCAACCGCCGTAGCAGCAGCCGCTGTTCCTCGCTGGACGAGAGCGCACCCGGCCGGTCCTGGCCCACCGCGCCCACCGGCTCCCGCATGGCCCGCTGGACCGCCGTCTCGTAGGTGCGGATCTCCCGCGTCAGCACCAGCATCAGGTTCACCAGGAACGCGTCGCGCGACGCGGGTCCCGCCGCCTGCGCCAGCTGGCTGATCTGACGCCGCGCCGCCGGGGCGTCCCCCAGGACCGCCCAGAGCGTCGCCAGGTCGTAGCCCGGCAGATACCAGCCCGCGTGCTCCCAGTCCACCAGCACCGGACCGGTCGGCGACAGCAGGACGTTCGACAGCAGCGCGTCGCCGTGACAGAACTGCCCCATGGCCTGGCGTCCGCCCGCCAGACCGTGCAGCAGCTTCTGCAGGTCGCCCAGGTCGCGGTCGGTGAACAGACCGAGCTCGTGATAGCGGGAGATCCGCGCGGCGTAGTCCAGCGGCGCGTCGAAGAGTCCCGGAGCCGGACGCCAGGAGTTGACCCGGGTGATCGCACCGAGCACGGCCCGCACGTCGGCGCGGGGCGGGGCCTCCGTCGGGTGCCGGGTCAGCGCCGCCACCCGGCCGGGCATCCGCTCGATCACCAGGGTGCAGTTGTCCGGGTCCGCCGCGATGAGCCGGGGCGCCCGCACCGGCGGGCGGTGCCGGACGAACGCGCGGTACGCCGCTATCTCGTGGCGGAACCGCTCGGACCACGCGGGGGAGTGGTCCAGCAGGCACTTGGCGACCGCGGTCGCGCGCCCCGTGGAGCCGACCAGGAGAACCGAACGGCCGCTGCGGCGCAGGACCTGCACCGGATTGAACTCCGGGCAGATCCGGTGCACCGAGGCGATCACCATCCTCAGCTGAGCGCCCTGCGGGCCGGACAGGTCCAGCCGTCCGCTGAGCGGCGCTCCGCCCACCCCCGCCGGTCGCCGCGGCCGGACCGTGCCGGACGCCGACGAGGCGGCGTGCGGAGCGAGGTACGGCCCGCCGCCCGCCCCCAGGGGACGGAGCGGCCGGGGCGGGGCGGTCACGGAGGACGATGCTGTGTACATGGGGGAGACAGATCCCTTCGTGCGCCGACAGTTCGCGTTCGCCGCCCCGTCCGGCGGCCGTTCGGCACCCTGGGGAGTACCTCGGGCTGCCGGGCGGGGTGGCGCTTTCCTACCTGACACCGGACCGCGGGTGGCAGACCATCTGGCGCACCCTGGCGAACCCTGGCGAATAGTCGCGACCCCCCTGGCGCGGGGTTACTGTCAACACAGCCGAGAACCTGGGGGCTTGACGTGACCGGAGAACCCAACACCCGCCTGTCCGACCTGTTCGGCCTCGCCGGCTGGTCCAAGGGCGAACTCGCGAGGCTGGTGAACCGGCAGGCGGCGGCCATGGGCCACGCGCAGCTGGCCACCGACACCTCGCGGGTGCGGCGTTGGATCGAGACGGGGGAGTCCCCTCGCGATCCCGTGCCCAAGGTGCTGGCGGCCCTGTTCACCGAGCGGCTCGGCCGTGTCGTGACCATCGAGGACCTCGGGTTCGGCCGGCGCGGGCGTGTGGGCAGACGGCGGGAGGCCGGGGCGGAGCACAACCCCGACGGACTGCCGTGGGCGCCCGAGCGGACGGCAGCGGTCCTCACCGAATTCACGGGAATGGACCTCATGCTCAACCGACGAGGCTTGGTGAGCGCGGGCGTCGCGCTCACCGCAGTATCGACCATCACCGGCCCCCTGCACGAGTGGTTGCACAGCGACCCCGTGCTGGCGGCCGACGCCCCACGGACCGACGACCCACTGCACGCCGACCCCGCCGGATTCGACCGGTACGAGGCCGCCCCCATCGGATCGGAGGAGATCGAGGCGCTCGAACGCTCCGTCGAGGTGTTCCGCGCCTGGGACGCCTCCCGGGGCGGCGGACTCCAGCGCAAGGCCGTGGTGGGCCAGCTCAACGAGGTGGGCGGCATGCTCGCCTACCGCCACCCCGAGCACCTCCAGCGCCGGCTCTGGGGCGTCGCCGCCAACCTCGCGGTGCTCGCGGGATGGATGTCCCACGACATCGGCCTCGAACCCACCGCGCAGAAGTACTTCCTCATCGCGGCACATGCGGCGCGCGAGGGCGGCGACCGTCCCCGCGCGGGCGAGGCGCTGTCCCGGGCGGCGCGCCAGATGGTCCACCTGGGCCGTCCCGACGACGCCCTGGACCTGATGAAGCTCGCCAAGTCCGGATCCGGCGACCTGGTCCTGCCCCGCACCCAGGCGATGCTGTGCACCATCGAGGCATGGGCCCAGGCGTCGATGGGGCAGGGCCAGGCGATGCGGCGCACCCTCGGCAGGGCCGAGGAGCTCTTCGTCTCCGACCGCAGCGATGTGCCGCCCCCGCCATGGATGCAGATGTTCGACGAGGCGGATTTCCACGGCATGCAGGCCCTGGCGTTCCGCACCTTCGCCGAGCACGACCCGTCGGTGGCGGCGGTGGCCCAGCGCCATGCCAAGCGGGCACTGGAGCTCCGGGTCGACGGGCGCCAGCGGTCCAAGATCTTCGACTACATCTCCCTCGCCTCGGCGTGCTTCATCGCCGACGATCCCGAACAGGCCGACTGCTACGCGCGGTTGGCGCTGGTGACGATGGGGGAGACCTCCTCGCACCGCACCTGGGACCGGTTGCGCGAGATGTACCGGCTGACTGGCCACTACGCGGACTACCCGAAGATCAAGGATCTGCGGGAGGAGATCGAGGTCTCCATGCCGCCGCACTCCGCAGACAAGCAGTCAAAGGACTCGACCGAGATCTGAGCCGCGGTCGTCGCGGCGAGCGGGCGTCGGCGGTCAGCCGTTCCTCGGCCACGACCCGGCCGATCGAACGCGCACCGCTTCCTCGTCGGTTCATCGCCCGATCGCTCCACCGTCCTGTCGAACGGCGTCCGACCCGGCGTCCGTCTCTCCTCGCGTGTGCCGCTGTGCCTACGCGCCGATCCTGGCGATCAGCACGCACGCGTCGTCCAGGCGCGCGCCGCCGCCGAACTCCGTGACGACCGTGCGCACGCACTCCTGTGCCGTGCGGGCCCGTGCGAACTGCGGTGCGAGCGCGAGCAGGGCGTCCGGTCCCGTGCTCCGGTCGCCGTGCCGGTTCAGCCCGTCGGTGTGGAGGACCAGCACGTCGCCGGGCAGCAGGGGCACGTCGTCCTGCTCATACGCGACCGCGGACGCCGCGCCGAGGAGCACCCCGTCGGGCGGCGTCAGCGGGCGCCCCTCGCCGTTGCGGAACAGCAGCGGCGCGGGGTGTCCCGCCTGCGCCCAGGCGAGCGTGCCGGTGGCCGGATCGAAGCGGCAGCACAGGGCGCTGCCGAGGGCCGGCTGCACCGAGGACCCGAGTAACTGGTTGAGGTGCCCCATCAGGACCCCGGGCTCGATCCCGGCCACGGCCATCCCGCGCAGCGCCCCCAGGAGCATCGCCATGGCGGACGTGGCCTGGATTCCGTGACCCGTCAGGTCGCCGACGGTGAGCACGGTCCTGCCGTCCGGCAGCTCCAGGGCGTCGTACCAGTCGCCTCCGATCAGGGAACTCGACTCCGAGGGCAGGTAGTGGGCGGCGACGTCCAGCGCGCCCGCTCCGTGTGAGGGGAGCCGTAACGGGCCACGCCACGGCGGCAGTACGGCCTCCTGGAGCTCGACGGCCATCCGGTGCTCGTTCCGCGCCCTGTGCTGCCCGTACCGCAGTGAGTCACGGGTCCGGCGCACCGCCTGCTCGCTGCGCCGCAGCTCGCTCACATCGCGCAGGACCGCCCACATCGAGGCGGTGCAGCCGTCCGTGTCGAGGACGGGCTCGCCCAGCATGTGGAGCGTGCGCATCCGGCCGTCGGCCCGCAGAATGCGGAACTCCCCGTCCATCGGCCTTCCGTCCACCAGGCAGTCCGTGACCAGGGCGGTCAGCAGGGGCTGGTCCTCGGGCAGGAGCATGGACGGGAGCTCGTCCAGGGAGAGGGGGCCCGCCTCGGGCGACCTGCCGAAGATCTGGAACAGCTCCGCGGACCAGGTGACCTCGTCGGTCAGCAGGTTCCATTCGGCGCTGCCCACCCTGCCGACGAGCGAACCGGGCCCGGAGCGGGCCGCGGCGCCCCGCGGGAGGCCCGTGGGGCGGGTCCTCGCGCTCTCCGGGGGCCGCGGCGTGTCGGGCACGATCCCTTCTCTGAGCTGTCCCAGGTGGGCGCCGAGGTCGTCGAGATGGTGGACGGCAAGTTCGCAGAGCGCACGTTGCCAGCGGGACCGGGGGTCCTCCTCGTCGACCAGGACCGTGTCCCGCCGCACGGCGTCCACCTCGCCGCGCAACTGCCGGGTCCGGTCGATCAACGCGTCGAAGGCGTCGTGTTCGTGCCGCCGGGGACGGGGCGGTCCGGGCAGGGGGGACGGCATCTCGTACTCCGATACAGGCGCGGCGCGACCAGGTCTGAAGGGTGGGCCGAAGACGACTGTCGCACAGGCGGCGGGGACCCGTAAGGCATTTGGCAACACTCGATACGGTGTTGCTTCTGGCATATGCCATGGGCTGAGCGTGGCGTCCATTTATCGAACAGTTTTTCCAGTGACGGACGTTGACGCACCTCAGTGGGGGTGTGTCCGACCCGGGAGTGAGCCCGGCGTGCGCCTGGTTGATGTGTTGTGCGCCTGGGGCGCGCGGGGGCGCATCCGCCCGTGCGGGGGTGTGTGTCGCGCACGGCGGCCGACGCCCGGCCGCCGCCGGGAGGTGAAAGAGGGATGGGGTGAAGGGGCGGGTCTTCCCGTGTCGTGCCGCGCGTCACAGTGCGGACGTGGCCTGCGGGCGGGGGAATGGTTTATTGTTCATCTATGTGTGAGGGCCGCGCCAGGCGTCCACACCTCTGACCGCCCCGGCCGGAATCCCCCGATCCGGCCGGGGCTCCCCCCTGCCCGGTACGTGCTTCGCGCGCACGCCCGTCGGCCGCGAGCGGAAGGGCGTGGCGAGCGGAACCGGCGGGGCGGTCAGTCGGCCGTCCGACGCCTGCCGGGCGGCGTCTCGATCCACAGCGCCCCGGCCACCGGCGCCGCCGCCACCACGGCTGCCAGCTCGGGCCGGAACCGTACCGCCAGCGCCGTCACGGCGGCGCCCGCCACGACCGCCGCCAGCCGGCCCGCGACCCAGCCGTCCTCCGGGCCCCACGAACGCGACGCCGCGCGGCCGACGAGGGACGTGAGCGTGCCCGTGAAGTAGTTCGTGGGCGTCGTGAGGACGCGCCCCTGGATTCCCATGGCCGCGGAGACGAGCATCAGCAGGCCCAGCCGGTCACCGCCGGACGTGATCAGCCCCAGCCCCCACAGCGCCGCCCCCGCCGTCAGCAGCGCCGCCTCGCACAACAGCGTCCGCGGCAGGGGCAACCGCAGCCGCGCGGTCAGCCACGTCCCGCACGCGACTCCGAAGGCGTACCAGAACAGCGCGGTGATCACCCGGAGGGCCACGCCCTGCTCCCCGAGGCCGACGGCGGAAACGCCCAGCAGCACCAGGTTTCCGGTCATCACCCCGGCGAAGACCTGTCCCACGCAGATGAAGGCGAACGCGTCCGCCGCCCCCGAGGCGGCCGACAGGAGCAGCAGGGTCCATTCGGTCCGCGGGGCGCGCCCGGTGGGGAGGGAGGCAGTGGACACGCCTGCATTGTCGGCGCGGCCGCGCCGAAGACGCTGAAACGCCGCGGACACGGCGCGGCGGCCCGCGACCGTGACAGGGGGCCAGGGCCGCGACGCGTCCGCTCCGTGCCTCCGTGCCGCGGCGCCCGGCCGCGAACCGGGGCCGGTCGCCGGTGCGGCCGGTCGCCCGTCGTGGGCGTCCCCGGTCCACTGTCCGGATCGGCGGCGTGCGGGGCAGGATCAGAGGATGACATGGACAGCACCTGACGTGGAGCGGGTCTCCCGTTCGTATGTGGCGGGCGAACGGGACATGCTCATCGACTACCTCGCCTGGTACCGCGGCGCTCTGCTGCGCAAGTGCGCGGGGCTGACCGGGGAACAGCTCGCCCGGCAGACGGTACCGCCGTCCAACCTCACCCTCCTCGGGCTGATCCGTCACATGGCGAAGGTCGAACGGATCTGGTTCCGGCAGCGGTTCGCCGGGCGGACGCTGGAACCGATGTACGACCCCGGAAAGGGGAAGGACGCGGACTTCGAGGACCTGGACCCCGCGCGGGCGGCCGAGGCCTACGAGCGGCTCGTGGAGGAGTGCCGGCTGGCGGACGAGATCGTCGCCGGGGCGTCTCTGGACGACACCTTCGTCCACGCCGGTGAGCGCTACTCGCTGCGCATGATCCATCTGCACATGATCGGGGAGTACGCGCGCCATGTCGGCCACGCCGGCCTTCTGCGCGAGCGCCTCGACGGCGCGACGGGCTGGTGACGCGGCGGCGCTCGCTCCGCGTCCCCGATGCGCGGGCACTCTTGACGCGGCTTCACCGAGGGCTATGGTCTAGTCCAAGCGCAAGGCCGCCCCACAAACGCCTGCGACCGTCCGGCGTGCGTTCCGGCGGATCTGCTCAGCCCTTCGCGCCTCTTGGCCCCACACTGGAGAGGCGGCCTGCCCTCGTCGGGTCCCCAACAGCCCGACCGTGTGCGGTGACGCCTCATGTGAAGGAGAAGCATGCACGCGAAAAGGAAGACAGCCGCGATCGTCGGAGCCGCGCTGGCGCCGGTTCTGGCCCTGAGCCTTCCGGCCGGCTCCGCCGACGCCCACGGGTACATCTCGTCACCGCCGAGCCGTCAGGCGCAATGCGCGGCCCGGACCGTGAGCTGCGGGGACATCAAGTACGAGCCGCAGAGCGTGGAAGGCCCCAAGGGGCTGACCAGTTGCAGCGGCGGCAACGGGCGGTTCGCCGAACTCGACGACGACTCCAAGGGCTGGAAGGTCACCCCGGTGAGCGGGACCACGTCCTTCCAGTGGGTCCTGACCGCCCGGCATGCCACGAGCACCTGGCAGTACTTCGCGGGCGGCCGGAAGATCGCGGAGTTCAACGACAACGGGGCCCAGCCGGGCGCGACGGTCACCCACCAGGTGAACTTCGGCGGGCTGACCGGAAAGCAGAAGGTGCTTGCGGTGTGGAACATCGCCGACACCGCCAACGCCTTCTACGCCTGCGTCGACCTCGACATCAGGTGATCCCTGGCGGGCCGGGTCCTTCGGGGCCCGGCCCGTGGCGGGCCGACGGTGGGTCGGTCGTCGTCGGGATGCTGGT